>CAZINV010000043.1:0-7313 GCA_964540685.1 uncultured Ruminococcus sp. | reverse complement strand
ACAAGTGCAGGCGGTGCTCAGCGATGGCTGGTCATTGGGAACTTCAACTTCCAGCCCTCAGAGCTTATGAAGATTGGCTTGGTCATATTCTTTTCATATCTCATTGAAATGAACTATGAACATATGAATAAATTCCGCACCGGCATTGCGCCATACCTTGTTGCATTGGGAATAGTTGCGCTTTTGCTTATGCTTGAGCCGCATCTTTCATGTACGATTCTTATTGGGCTTATTGGTATAACTCTTATATGGGTAGGAGGAGCAAGACCGCGCCATTTTCTAATTCTTATGATAGTTGGAGCTATCGCAGTTTTCGCCATCATACTCTTCCTTTCTTTATACGAGGGATATGATTACATTCAGGTAAGAATCCAATCATGGCTTGATCCATTCTCCGATAGTGAAGGCGGTACATGGCAGACGTGCCAGTCGCTTATAGCTATTGGTTCAGGAGGGCTATTTGGACTTGGACTTGGTGAATCAAGACAAAAATTCCTTTATCTTCCTGAAACAAAAAATGACTTTGTATTTGCTATTGTTTGCGAAGAACTTGGCTTTGTAGGCGCACTTACAGTAGTGCTCCTCTTTGTGCTTCTGGTATACAGAGGCTTTCATATAGCTTCACAAGCGCCGGATAAGTTCGGCATGCTTCTTGCCGTAGGCTTTACAATGCATATAGGTTTGCAGGCGTTTTTGAATATTGCTGTAGTAAGCAATCTTATTCCGAATACAGGCATCAGCTTGCCGTTTTTCAGTTACGGCGGTACGGCTCTTATTTTGCAGCTTGCTGAAATGGGAGTTGTAATGAATATATCCCGTGCGAGATACAAGGCACCGTCCTATACGGGACTGCGCAAGAAACCGGCTGCCGATGCAGCAGCAGTACAGGAATAAAGATTATAGGAGGATATAGATGAGAGTATTATTAGCTGGAGGAGGAACAGGGGGACATATTAATCCTGCCCTCGCAATTGCTTCAATTATTCAGGCACATGATCCGGATGCTGAATTTCTGTTTGCCGGAACTCCTGAGGGAATGGAGGCAAGACTTGTGCCTCAGTCGGGCTACCAGCTTACCACTATTGAAGTCGCCGGCTTTCAGCGGAAGATATCGTTTGAAAATGTAAAGAGGAATGCCAAGGCTGTATATTTTCTGGCAAAATCCGGAAAGCGCGCAAAGCAGATAGTGGAAGATTTTAAGCCGGACATTGCAATCGGAACAGGCGGCTATGTTGCAGGACCTGTTATAAGAATGGCTGCAAAGATGGAGGTGCCCTGTGCTATACATGAGCAGAACGCTTTTCCGGGAATAACAAATAAGATGCTTTCTCAAAGGGTGGATCATGTTATGCTTACTGTAAAGGAAGCTCTTGAATACATGGAATTTGACTGCCCTTATACAGTTACAGGTCTTCCGGTACGCTCCGGAATATCTCATAAGTCAAAGGAAGAAGCAAGAAGAGAGCTTGGCTTTGATGACGGTATGTGCATACTTTCCTTTGGGGGAAGTCTTGGGGCAGGCTGCATAAACGAGGTCATGGAAAATATGATTCCATGGACGGTCAGCAAAAATCTAAAAATAAATCACATCCATGGATACGGCGGAATGGGTAGAGATACGTTCCCGCAGGCTATGGCATTGGCGGGAATCCCTATGCGCAGCAAGCGCCTTAGAATTACGGAATATATAAACGACATGGATACCTGTCTTGCAGCGGCGGATCTGGTTATCTGCCGTGCAGGAGCAAGCACACTGGCGGAAATTGAAGCTGCCGGCAAGGCATCAATACTGATACCTTCGCCAATAGTTGCAGGCAATCATCAGTTCCACAACGCCAATGTTCTGGGCAAAGCAGGAGCTGCTATTGTAATTGAACAGAAAAATGTAAGCATAGAGGGAATGCTGCGGCATGTGAAGAAACTTTATGACGAACCGGAAAGACTTGTTTCAATGTCAAGAAGGGCTGCGTCTCTTCAAATAAACGACACACCGGACAGAATATGGGAAGTTGTGAAAAGCCTTTATGATATGAGTATTCAGCGTATGGAAAAAAAGGCGCTTGCCGATTCCCCTAAAGAAAAAGAAAAGCTTACATTTAAAAAAGCTCTTATTAAAACAAAAGAAAGTGTAATATCTTGCATTCCAAAGCTTCTTCCTGACAAAGAAACAGAAAATGATAACAATAAAGAAAATACCGATTAAATATGGCACGTAAGATGCGCAGTCAGGGTATACATAAATTTTTCAGTCATACTGCCTGACGTCCGGAAGCGGCATTTAATAAGGACTTTTTGAAAAGTCAAAAAAGAACAGGAACCAAATACGAAGCATCTGCATAGCATGGAGAAAAACAAGAGGTGATGCAGATGCAGAAGCTTGTTATAAAAGGCGGCACTGCACTGGAAGGAGAGATCCCGCTCCGAGGCGCGAAAAACAGCGCTCTGCCGCTTATGGCAGCAGCTCTTTTGTGCAAGGGAGAATCTGTATTGGAAAATTGTCCGAGACTTACAGATGCTTTTTCTGCTTGCAGGATACTCACTTATACAGGCTGCCGATGTACTATGAAAGAACATACGGTTATTGTTTGCGCGGACAGTTTGGAGTTGAGTGAAGTTCCGGAATCCATGATGCAGGAAATGCGGTCATCTATAGTTTTCTTGGGCGCTTTTCTTGGGAAAACGGGGGCATGCCGTGTCTATTATCCTGGAGGCTGCGAAATTGGACCGCGGCCTATTGACCTTCACCTTGAGGCACTTTGCCGTATGGGTGCAAAGATAGAGCGCTGCGACGGACGCCTTGACTGCACTGCTCCGGAGGGACTTTACGGGTGCAATATTCATCTTAAATTTCCGTCTGTAGGTGCAACCGAGAATATTATGCTGGCTGCTGTACTTGCCAAGGGAGAAACTATTATTAGTAACGCCGCAAGAGAACCGGAAATATGCGATTTGGCACAATTTCTCAGGAAATGCGGGGCTTTGATAAAAGGTGACGGAGAAAGCACAATATGTATCAGAGGGGTGAAAGAATTAAAAGGCTGTACACACAGGATAATGCCTGACCGTATAGCAGGTATAACATATTTATCGGCGGCTGCTGCTACAGGCGGCAAAGTGAAATTGTCCGGTGCAAAAAACGCGCATATGGATAATGTGCTGCCTGTACTTGAACAGGCAGGCTGCCGTATAGATAAAGCAGATGATGCAGTGTATTTATGCGCACCGAAAAGATTGAAAGCAGTTTCGAGATTACGCACTATGCCGCATCCCGGTTTTCCCACTGACGTTCAGGCAATAATAATGGCGCTTATGGCTGCTGCCAAGGGCGTATCTGTTTTTGAGGAAAATATATTTGAATGCCGTTACCGTCATGTCGACGGACTTGTACAGATGGGAGCCGATATATGTGTTTTCGGAAGAATTGCTGTTGTAAGCGGTGTGAATAGACTTTATGGAGCTCATGTTGCGGCAACAGATTTACGAGGCGGTGCGGCGCTTGTGATAGCCGGACTTGCGGCGGATGGCACAACAGAAATCAGACAGATTCAACATATTGATCGAGGATATGAATCTATTGAAAAAGTACTGGGAGACGTTGGGGCAAATATTATGCGCATTTCCCAATGACATAGTAAAATGACAACACATCCGCAGGAGCTGCGGCATTTGCGGATGTGCATTTAAAGACGATAAGGAGGGCGGATATGGCAATGCATGATGTCGAAAAGACAACAATACATACCGGATATCAGAATGCAAAAAGAATGCGCCGCCGCAAGCGGCTTATGCCCATATATATATTTACGGTTTTAGCACTTACTGTTTGCCTTGGAATAGCGCTTTCAACGACGATGCTTTTTAATGTATCATCTATTCATGTAACCGGCACAGCGCCTCAGTATTCACCTGAGGAAATAGCAATATCGAGCAGCATAGGCAAAGGCGACAATCTTTTAAGAATTGATGTTAAAGAGATTGAAGAACAGATAGAAACAGAAATGATATATATAGAAAGTGCAGAGGTTTCCAAAAAATATCCGGATTCAGTAGTGATAGATGTAGAGACATGTCATGAATCTTATAATGTTTACTTTGACAACGGTATACTCGTAACAAGTAAAAGCGGAAAGATTATTACAAACAGCACAGAGGCTGCGGAAAATCTTCCTGCGATTTATGGATTTAATCCGGTAGTATTAACTCCTGGTTTGCATATGTCATCATCAGATGATACAAAAAATACTATTTTTCAAACTTTTACCGAGATAATGTCTGATGAGATGGCTTATTCAATTACATCAATAGATATGTCGGACAAGTATAATATAGTTGTTGTTTTTGAAGACAGAATAGAGTTTTCACTAGGAAACTGGAATGAAATTCCATATAAAATAACATTGGCGGAAGCTGTAATAGAAAGGCTGGGAAGCGACAAGAGCGGTTATCTTACAATGGTTGGAAATAATCAAATTTCATTCAGGGACAAGGCGTCAGTGGAACTTGCGAGCCGTGTTACCACTACTGCTGCAAATGAGCCTGCCAATGGCGAAGAAAGTACAACAACCGTTTCAACAGAAACTGTTATAGGTGAAATGGGAGCGGCGAATAATGACTGATTATAATAAAATTTGCCTAAAAAAGAAAAAAAATTAAAAAATGACTTGAAATGTGCTTGAAAGTATGATAAAATAATATGTGTATTTATATGTAAGCGATAAAAAGCACGGTGCGCAGTAAAGCGCAGCCGGCAGTATATATGCAGAAAACAAGGAGGAAGCAAAGTAATGACTGATTTCATTTATGAAGACGCATTTGAACCAGATGTATGCATTAAAGTAATAGGCGTCGGCGGAGCCGGCGGCAACGCTCTGAACTGCATGGTTCAATCAGGCGTACAGAATATTGAGTATATTGCAATAAATACAGATGCCAAAGCTTTGAATAATTCAAAGGCAAACACAAGAATTCAGATTGGTGCAAAACTGACACGCGGAAGAGGTGCGGGCAACAAGCCGGAAGTAGGCGCAAACAGTGCTGAAGAAAATGCAGAAGAGATAGAGTCTGCGCTTAGAGGGGCAGATATGATATTCATTACCGCTGGAATGGGAGGCGGTACCGGTACGGGCGCTGCGCCTGTTGTAGCGCGTATTGCGCAGGAAGCAGGCATTTTGACTGTTGCTGTTGTTACAAAGCCGTTTGCTTTTGAGCGTGAGCAGAAAATGGCTCAGGCTGAAAAGGGCATTGAAGAGCTGAGAAAATATGTGGACTCCTTGATCGTTATTCCTAATGAGAAGCTTCTTGACGGTGATGACAAGCCGCTTACAATGCGTGAATCATTTGCGCGTTCTGATGAAATTCTGGAAAAGGGCGTTCGCAGCATTTCCGATCTTATTGTTGAAGAGGGATATATTAATCTTGATTTTGCAGACATTACGACGATTATGCGCGGTGCAGGCTATGCGCATATGGCTATCGGTCATGGCTCGGGCAAGGACAAGGCAAAAATTGCAGCAGCAGAGGTTATTGCAAGTCCGCTGCTTGAGACATCTATTGCCGGCGCAAAGCGTCTGCTTATCAATATTACAATGAGCGAAGATGTGCTGTCATCTGATGTAGATGCTGCCACAAAGCTTATTTCAGAAAAGGCTGCCGACAATGTTGAATCCATATTTGGCACAGCTTTCAAGGGCGATATGCATGATGAAATGACTATTACGGTTATCGCTACAGGCTTTGGAGAGACTGATGATGATACTTCATATAAAGATAAAAATGATGAAGTATCCGCAGATCAGCCGAAGGCTCCTGAGGTGAAAAAAGTCAGCGCTCCAGTTGCAAAGGAACAGCCGGCTGTAAAGAAAGAACCTCTTCTCAATGAAGACGAATGGGATACTATTTTTAAGATTCTTGATGAAAGGTAATATGAATAAGTGCGCAGTGAAGTGCTGCGTACTTTTTGTATAATTTTACATGTGCATTATTACAAATTTTATTGCATAAAAACTGTTTGAATTGACGTTTTTTAATGGATAGATTTTGTTTTTGGCGGAATTATATTGACAAGGAATAATTTTTTGGATATAATAAAAAGGTGCAGATATAGAGAAACTATCAAATATGGGGAGTATTCGCTTGAAAAATCCGGAGCTTGAGCATTGTACAGATGAGGAACTTGCTGTTTTGGCGAGGAAAGATTCTGAGGCAATGTATGTTTTGATTTTAAGATACACAAAACTTATCCGCTTTAAAGCGCTTCGCATGTGCGGCTGCGCTGAAGCAGATGATCTGGCTCAGGAGGGGTTTATGGGACTTTTATCCGCTGTTGCAGCTTTTAATGAACAGCGGAATATCAGGTTTTCAACCTATGCATGGACTTGTATCACAAATAGAATGATTTCTCTTATGAAAAGCAGCAGCAGCCTGCCGACTCCTGTAGGTGATATAAGTGAATCTGTTTTTGAAATGCCTGATACAAACGTTCAGCCGGATTACATCGTTATACAGCGGGATGAATGGTCATCGCTATGGCAGAAGATAATTTCTCAGCTGTCTCCCCTTGAATATCAGACATGCGTGATGTTTGCCGGAGGGCTTTGCTATGCTGAAATTGCCGGTAAACTTGGTATTTCTGTAAAGTCTGTAGATAATGCACTTCAAAGGATTCGCCGTAAGCTGCGGTGAATTTTAAAGTAAAGTTTGCCGATAGATTGCTTAATGCGCCAAGGAGCTAAAGCTCCTGCGGTGAAGCTGCCTCGCTGCAGCCGATGTTAAGCAAGCTTATGCATGGCTTTGCTATGATTTAAAAGATGGTCCGGTAGCTTAATAAGAAGAGCAAGGCGCAGAGCGCCAAGTGTCGGTGTGAATCCGTTCCCGGTCCAATACAAACATGCTAAGCTGTTGTCAAAAGGCAGCAGCAGAATTTTCCGCGGGGAAATTCAGAAAGGAAAGGTCACTATGTACGAGGATAAGACTTTAGTATGCAAGGATTGCGGAGAGGAATTTGTTTTCACAGCCGGTGAACAAGAATTTTACGCTGAAAAAGGCTTCGTAAATGAACCAAAGCGCTGCAAGGCTTGTCGTAATGCAAAGAAAGGTTTATCAGGATCTGGTAAACCGGAGCGTGAAATGTTTATTGCTACCTGTGCATCATGCGGCGGTGAGGCAAGAGTTCCGTTCCAGCCAAGAGAGGATCGCGCAGTATATTGCAGCGAGTGCTTTGCTAAAATGAAGGCTGAGTAAGTATTAAAAAATGGGGACGCGGCATGGCGAAAGCTGTGCCTTGTCTTGCATAAAAAACAATAAATAGGAGGAGA
>CAZINV010000042.1:0-7440 GCA_964540685.1 uncultured Ruminococcus sp. | reverse complement strand
ATTAAAATAAAAAGCAAAAAAGAGGCAGGATATTGCGTTTTATACGCAGTCCTGCCTCTTTTTGCACATATCAGTTTGCGGTACTATTCGTCCTTATATTCCGCCAATGCATCCGTATTGATTGACTTAATTTCAAAGGTTTACGGATGGACACACAGAAGTCGCATTCAATCATCAGGCCAGCAAGCGTATCCCATTGGGCAGTTGCAAAAGACAGAAGCAGATCAGAATAACTGAGCGTCGTTCCTCCGCTATTCACACGGATAAATATATTCAATACCTTATCCAAATTATCAGTCTTTTCCACATAAGGCACAATTGTGCCGTTTTGATGGATTACACCAAAGAGCATGAAAAGAGCTTCATTGGCAGCCCGCCAAAAAGCGCCGCATTTCAGCTGGATAAACTCATAATGAATTCATAGCAATCCGGAAAACAAGGTTGACTTTTTATAAAAAATATAGTATACTATGGTAAAGAAAAGTATCGCATATACGCTTATTTATGAAAAAGGGGTTTAGAATATGGCAAAAAGTAAATTTAAAAAGCCGTCCGGTAAACAGCATACGTCTCATCGGTTCAGAAAGTTTTTGGCGTATTGCTTTGCCGCTGCGCTTTTGGTAACAGGCTCAAATTTTGCTTCTTTTATAAATGCTTTCAATTCATTATCAGATTCCGAAACTTTCAGCGCTTCCGCCGATGACACTCAAAAATACAGCGGCTGCTTATCCTATAAAATGTACAGCAATTATGATGCCAGCACAAGAATGTATATTGAGTACTCTGTTCCTTATACTAACGGTGAAAAATACACATACTTTATTTACGACGATAAAAAATATCAAATAATTAGGCAGACGGTTTTTTATGTGTATGCTTATGCAGGCGAAACCATATGTCTTGGAAGCTCAATCAGCGATTCAACAATTGATGCAGATGACAACATAAAAAGTACTGTGACAGACATGGATATCGTTGTCAAATGTCCCGATGGAACCGTAAATACCTTTGACAATGACGAAAATACAAAAAAAGGCTATATTGAAACGGTCGCTCAGGAAAAGGCAGGAGCGAATTATAACGGGCTTAATACTTCCGGTTACATTCCACATGAACTCACTGTACGCGATACCGGAATTTATGAGGTGCGTTTCCATTCAAGGACAGGAAAAAACAACAACACAAATCCGAATAACAGTTTTTTGAAAACAAGCTCTGGGTGGGGAAATAACGAAAGCGCAAGAAAAACCAACCAGCCGGCGCAGCTGATTGCAGCGTTTGATATTACCGTAGTGGGAACAGACGGCAATGGGCAGCAGGTCGAAAAGACCGGCAGGACCTATGCAAGATACATTTCATTCAACAGCGGAGCTAATAATTCCAAAAGCTATGACACTTATTTTTCTTACGGTGATTTTTATTGCGTCACGGAAGACGGCTATATTTATAAATCGGATTTTACCTTTGCACCGTGGGGCGCGACCTTTTTTTCCGATAACCGCGGCATTATGGACTCTGATGGCAAATCCGTGTATTATTCGATCTTAGGCAGCACTTCAAACAACGGCAGTCTTTTGACTCCCGGAGACAATTATTCTATACATGATCCCAATAGTTCGGACTCGTCTCTGGTTACAACGCATAAGGTCTTTATCGAATATCCGGATGAATCACTGGTGGGCGTTTTGTACAATATCGCCTATGCACCGGATGAGATTAAGGAAGTGGAATTTATCGGTTCAAAGGAAGGAAACGTTGCCTATGAGCAGACGGGCGGTTATTTCAAATTCAATATCCTCCATGGAACAACGGCTACACTTACCATCAACTTTGACAAATATAATGAGAAACACCAGCAGAAAGACGAGAATGGCAGCCTTGTTTATGATGCTGATGGCAATCCGGTTTATGAACAGAAAAAAGACGAAAGCGGTAATCCCGTTTATGATGATGACGGAAATCCGGTTTATTTTACACCATTAAAAGAGAAAGTTATCACACAATCTGTAATACAGGGAGAAAATTCTATTCGTTGGGACGGAAAGGACGGAAACAATCAGATTGTCCCGATGGGCTGGTATAATGACGCTAATATCGAGTGCCGTGTCGAGGTGTCGGTCGGAGAAATTCACTTCCCGCTTCTTGACGTAGAAAGAATAAAAGACATCACGATCGAGCGAGTGAATAAGATTTACAGCTTTGATGAAAATGGCGAATTGATCGATGAATCAGATAAATATAGCGATTCTATATATACAATTTATTATGATAATAAACATGCCAAAAGCAGCGCTAATAATAGTTCAGTATCAGTCATGGATGGTCAATGCCACAGCGATAACTGCACCTGCGGCAACTGTACAGACAGCGAAAGCACAGACAGCGAAAGCACAAGCAGTACATGCTCCAGCTATAGCTGCACCTGCGGCAATAACTGCACCTGCATTGACTACGCTGAATGCACTTGCGATAGCGAAGAAGCCGGCATAGATTCTTCCGGCTGCCACACCATGCAGGCACTATATAATGCTAATGCCAGCGGTTCTAATTATTATACACCGGGAGATGTGTCAATTGTCGATATCTGGACATATGTCAAAACCGAAAAATATGCAGAAGTGCCGGTAGATATGCTGATTATTCCAATTGACGGCTATTATGCGGCAGAGCTGGACGGAACTGTTTTCTTTGACGCAGATAAAGACAGCTCTTATGAAATTACCGGCGGAGATTACGGCTTGCCGGACATTCCGCTGGAGCTAAGCTATTATTATTGCGAAACCAGATGGGACGAAAAACGGGATGAAAGCGGTAATCTGATAGGTCTGACCTCTCCGTTTATTTCGGAAGATGGTGAAAATACAGCGTGCGCATATTACCATGATTATGAGATCGTTTATGATGAAAGCGGACAGCCAAAGCTTTATCGTTACAGCAATTACTTACATGAAGGCAATCCGGAAGACTTAGGCTATGTTACTGTTAGCTCAAGAATAAACCATGAAGGCGAAGCATACCAGTATACGGATTATTTGGTGTGGATACCCGTTGCACAGACGGCTGTCTCCGACTCTGACGGTAAATATTATTTTACCGGTATTCTGGTAAATCAGGATGAGACTATAGATGATGAATATGATGACATGACCATCCGCGTAACGGACAGAAGCGGCGCATACGAACTGACAACGGGCAGTACGCAATCAGGCGACTATATCGGATTGTCAATAAACAGCGAAACAAATTCACACGAACAGCCGTACGGTCTGGACGGCTATGGTACGTCTCCGCAGGAACTGAGCCTAAAGGCATTGAAAGAAAATCTGGACACAATAGAGGATAGTACGGCTACGCCTATCTATTATGCAGCGGATATCGGATACCATTATGACGTAAGCGATCCGCTGACCATTATCAAGATCTGGGGAAAAGACTCGGCACAGCTTCAGTCCGTAACAGTTCTCGTGCAAGGACTGGACGCATTTGGAAATGTCATATATGAACGCGATAATGTGAATCTGGATTGGACAAACGGCTATCGTAATACGTTAAGCGATTTGCCTGCCAATGTAGGCGATACGGCGATAACCAGCTATCAGGTATATTCGGAAACGTTCGTTGCAGCGAACGGCAAAACCTATAAGTATGACGTAAATGGCAGTTATTATGAACTCGATGATAACGGAGAGTATCAAATAATCGGATCTGATTTTCCCTATTCCAGCACAATAAGCGCTGCCGATACTAGCAATTCTATCACTATACAAAACATGAGCAGCAATTCTTATTCGCTGACGCTGAAAAAAGTCAGCGCATTTGACGGAGTAACGCAGCTGGAAAACGCAGTCTTTAAACTGTATATACTTGACCCGGCAACAGAGCAATTTGAAACTGTCGTCACAAATGACGGAGAATACAGACAAACGACAGATGAAAACGGAACGGCTGTCTTTCGCGGATTGATGCCCGGCACAACGTATAAGCTCTCAGAGGTTCTGCCGCCCGATCGTCATACAAATGTGGACGATATCATATTTACGATTGATAATAACGGAGATGTAGATACAAACAGCGGCTGGACATTTGAAAAACAAAGCGGCGGAACATATACTGTCACAGTGACGGACGCAATGGAGGAAAACGTTACGCCGGATCTGATAAAGTACGATCAGTACGGCAACTTGGTAAAGGGCGCTAAATTCCAGCTGTATTCGGCAAACGAAGATTATAGTATAAAGTATAAAGATGACGGTATTACTCCTTTTTATGTTTCTGATTACATTGAAACAGATGAAAACGGAAGAGTCAGCATCACCAATGAAAATGGACGGGAATTGTACCTTTCGGAGCTGAGAGATCTGCTTCAAAGCGATTATATGGTTTTGGAAGAGGTTTCGCCGCCGGACGGCTATCGTGCTACAATCACAACAAGCGCACATCTCTGTATCATCGGCGAAGGCATGTCAAGCTATATAGACTGTGTAAACCCCTATGAAAGCGGCGTGTGGGTGTCGCCGAACGCCACAGTTTATGCACCGGATGTACTGTATGTGGCAGATGAAAATGAGATGAATATCGCGAAAGGTTTTGGCAATAATTACATCGCGCCGGAAAATGACTACGAATATGGTTCAATTAAATACAAAACGATGGTGAATAACACGATAAATGGAACAGGAACGCTCTTTGCAGTCGTTCTGAAACGAAACGGCGCTGAAGAAGATGTCACGAGCCTGGATGACTTTACGTTTAAAGACTGGATTCCTGTATATGGCAGTGATAACGACGGCTACGCATCGGCTGAAAGTATTTATGCTATTGCACAAGCCGGAAATGCGTATTATTTTGACGCAAACAGTACCGGTTCGGAAATGCTTACCACGATAACAAACTTTCCTGGCGAAATTCAAGAGTATTACACATTTATGAAAGATAATGAAATGGATGTGGACAGCGATTCGCCGGAGTATCTCGTGGCATATTATTACTCCTCTGCGACGAATTATAATGATATTACCCAAAAGAACACCGTCCGCGTTACAAGCCACGGCAATGTGGGCGGCGCTGAAGAGTTCTCTATTTTATGGTCAACAAGCGTTACAGTTTCCGATATCGTGAATGCGCTTTTTGTGCAGAAAACGAACGATAGCAATAATTTGATAGACAATACTGTTTTCGCGCTTTATGACGCGGCTTCTGAAAGTGACGGCACAGGCTATTTCATTGCGTCTGATACGAGCGGAGGCAATGTATATGTTAAATTGCTTGATGGAAGTAAAGCTGAAATCTATCAAGGAATCATAGACGAAGCAACCGGCATTTTAACTGTAGACAGTTCTCCTTCTCAGGGAAGCTACACTATAGATACAACCGGCTGCGACGGAATAGATAAGCTGGAAGAAAAAACGGGATATTTAAGCAATACCGGTACGATTACTGTCACAAGCGGCAGCAGTACGTATATCATATATCCTGCGGAGAATGCTGAGGGACAATCATGCGTGGCTTATACTCACGATGAATGTAAATACGTAAGCGAAAGCGGAACGGGACACTTTTACTATCTGAACAACGGCAAATATTTTTTAAAAGAAATTTACGCGCCGTTTTCTTACAAGCTGAATTATGAAAATGTTGAGGTTATCGTTGATGAAAGCGGTGTCTATGCAAACGCAGGCAATTCCGAAAACGGTGTTGCTGTTGGAAACGGCGTCGGATATCTGGTATCAAACCTGAATGTATTCGCATCCATTGACAGCATCAACAGAACGCTGAGCTATATCACAGCAAATCAGCTGACATGTGAAAAAGACGGCTTCTTGTCGGCAGGTGATGAATGGACTGAGCCGCAAAATTATCTTAATCTGGTATACAACGGAAACGCAAACTCCATAAAGCATGAAAATATGCCAATTTTTGATTATATTTTATCAGACGGCAGCAATGACGATATGCGTATTTGGACAGATGAAGGCTGGAGTAATCTTTCTATTTCTCAAGATCAAAGCAAATATGAAAGCACAGCAAAATATGTATATACTCCGCTTGATGAAAATATTACCAATTTATTTTCAAATTCTACCTTTGTTAAGTTTACGGATGAATATAATATTTTCATGATAAGTAAGGATATTTACGATGATGATATGGAAGCTCCTGTAACGTATGATACCTCGCAAAGATTTTTGTTTAAAATCGAATGTTATGAAAGCAGAGAGGCATGGGAATCCGGCAGCGCTTCCCCGCTGTTCGTATACTATACGAATTTCAGCTGCGATGAAACAGGTCACGGGAGCGTATATGTAAATGCTTTGGAATCCGGCTGGCATGTTGTTACTGAGCTTACAGACTGGTCTAATACAGATTATGATTTTAATGAATCATATTTATCTTCAATGAATGAAGAACTAACAATTAATGAAGACGACTATGTAGCAGGTGAAGGCTTTGTCGCATTTGATATGTCGTACTATAGAAATACAGACAATATACTCATAGCTGGCTTTAAAGACAAAGAGAGCAAATATGCTTACCGTTCAGCGCAGGCTTATGCAGAAAACAAATTTGGCGAATGAATTAGAGTACGAAAATACCGATGCCGTTTTTATTTGGCATCGGTATTTTTTATGCGTTTTCCTTCTGCATTTTTTCGATTTTGCAGGTGTGGGACTTTTCTTTTTCACTGTAATTGATCCCCACAAGCAGAACCTTGCCGGAATAGCCTTTCAGCGATTTCACATACTGCTTCATTTTAATCTGCTCGATTGCAGATATTTCCGATTGATTATATTTGAGTTCCACGAGAATGGCGGGATTTTTAGATGATGTTATTCCATCCCAATACCCGCACGGTGCTGACAAATTGTTCCCGAATCTCGTAATTGGGAATGAAAATTTCTTTCGTATCAAAATCGTAGCCCAAATAGCCGAGATGGATCAGTAGCGTCAGCACATCGTCCTGAATGGCGAAGCTTACCATGTCGTTGGTAAATGTTGTGGTGTCAATCTTTTTTCTCCCGCCGGAAATCAGTTCGGTGATTGTAGTACGGAGACCGTCAAAATCCATGTTGATGTAGTGGCGAATAGATTCGTAGGTTTCCGTTTTTGTCCAGTAATTGTCGAATCTCTTTCGGTTTATTGCCTCTACAACTGACTTCGGGTTATAGATTGATAAATGATTTAAGCTGTAACCATCATACCACTTTTTCATCTCTCCGAAGTCCATATTGTATTCCTGACACAGAACGATGACTTCTTCTTCGGTGAATCCCGTAAATTCCTCAATCGGTTCTGCGTTTGTCATAGAAAACTCATCGAACATATTCAGCGCCGACTGGTCGCCGTATTTTTTGATGGGAAGAATTCCCGTCATGTAAACAAGCGCGGAATACGGCTGATTTTTCAAGAGATTCCGCAGGAATTTTAAGTATTCATTCTGTG
>CAZINV010000041.1:0-7516 GCA_964540685.1 uncultured Ruminococcus sp. | reverse complement strand
AGGAAAATCGCCCATAAAGACTTCGCTTTCCTTGACCTCGCCGGTTTCCTTATTCCAGAGAGTAGCCGTTACACGGAGAGGCGCAGCATAAGTCACATCGCGTTCCTTGCACTCAGCAATTGTATATTTAGGCTTATCGTCAAATTTATAGTCGATAAAATTCAGCACAAGATTTCCGTTATAATCAGTGATAGAAGAAAACTCCTGAAATACATCTCTCAAACCCGCTTCACGAAACCAATTGTATGAGTTTATCTGCACTTCGATCAGATTGGGCATATCAAGGACTTCGTTAATCTTACCGAAATTCATTCTGACATTTTTTCCAAGCTGCTTTGGTGTAACATTCACCATAGGCGAAAAACCTCCTTCGTTATCGTCAAAGATAATAAACAACCTCAAGTGCGCATTGCTTTTTATAAAAAAATTCACAAAACACTTGACAGACGGTAATGCAATGTGGTATACTATTGTGCAAGAATAAAGCAAAAGTCACATTACGATACATTGTATTATTATACTATATTTGTATTTTATTGTCAAGAGCTTTTTTTGCACTTTGTGTATAATTATAAAAACCGCAGTCTCCGGCGCTGCGGTTTTGCTATTTTTGTAGAAATTGATGAAAAAGTAAAAAAATAACGGAATAGAGAAGCAGATTTTTTATAATCTGTCCGCCTATGTTAATCTGACCTGCATCGGGCTTTGCTTCGGCTTAAAAAATATGTGTTTACTTTTTTCGCTTTCTATGATATAATTATTTTAGTTCTGCAGTCTGTTTGAAAAATATTTATGAAAGGACGGTGGAAAACATTGTTCAGCAAAATAAGCAGTCTGGGTCTTTTCGGATTAAATGCCTTTCCTGTTGAGGTTGAGACAGACATAAGCAGAGGCATGCCGAAATTTGATATTGTAGGACTGCCGGATGCGTCGGTTCGCGAAAGCAGAGAAAGAATACACTCCGCCTTAAATTCCATAAACGTTACCATGCCCTCATGCCACATAGTCGTCAATCTTGCTCCGGCTGATGTCAGGAAAAGCGGAACAATGCACGATCTCGCCATTTTTATGGCAGTGCTTGTATCACTCGGCGGAATAAATGTCTCAATGAACGGAAAGTGCTTTATAGGCGAGGTGTCTCTGAGCGGCGAAGTCCGCAGCGTAAACGGAGTTCTGCCTATGACAATACTTGCCAGAAAGCTGGGCGTAGAGGAGCTTTACGTTCCGGAAAGCAATGCGGCTGAGGCTGCCGCCATTGACGGTATAACTGTTTACGGCGTGCCGAATGTGCAGTCGCTTATTGCGCATTTAAACAGACAAAAGCGTCTGCCAAAGGCTGTATTCAAAGAAACGCCTCAGCAATCGCAGGAGCCTGATGTTGATTTTTCCGATGTGCGCGGACAGAGAAGCATAAAACGCGCCCTTGAAATAGCTGCCGCCGGAGGGCATAATGTGCTTATGGTAGGTCCTCCGGGAAGCGGAAAAAGCATGCTTGCAAAACGTCTCCCGACAATAATGCCGGAAATGACCATGGAAGAATCTTTGGAAACAACAAATATATACTCCATTTCCGGAATGCTCAGCCCAAATTCTCCTCTTGTGAGAAAGCGTCCTTTCCGTTCCCCGCACCACACTATATCCGGCGTCGGACTTGTAGGGGGAGGAAGTATACCTCAGCCCGGCGAGATCTCTCTTGCCCACAACGGAATCCTGTTTCTTGACGAGCTGGCTGAATTCGACCGCAGAACCCTTGATATAATGCGTCAGCCTCTGGAGGATCACACCGTTACAATAACAAGAGCTTCCGGAACAGTTACATATCCATGCCGCTTTATGCTTGTGGGAGCTATGAATCCATGCCCTTGCGGTTACTATGGACATCCGAAAAGAAAATGTTCCTGCACCCCCAGACAGGTAAATAATTACATTTCAAAAATATCAGGTCCTCTTATGGAAAGGTTTGATATGCAGCTTGAAGTTGAACCCGTTCTCTTTGAAGAGCTGTCGGATACTAAAAAGCCTGAATCATCCGCAGAGATAATTAAAAGAGTAAGAGCTGCAAGAGAAATTCAGAAAATACGTTTTAATGGAACAAATATAATCTGCAACGCTCAAATACCAACCGGAAGAATGCAGGAATTCTGTCCGGTAACTGAAGGCGCGGAAAAGGTCATACAAAGCGGATTTGACAGATTGGGGCTTAGCGCCCGTTCTTATGACCGCATTTTGAAAGTGGCAAGAACTGTAGCAGATATGGCAGGCTCCGATACTATAGAAAGAAATCACGCTGCGGCGGCAATTCAGTACAGCAGCCTTAGCTTTCAAGGATCGGGCGTAAGATAAAAATGAACAAAAGAAAGGAAAAAAATGAAGGAGCTGCGTGAAAGGCTGTCCGTATTCTACAGGCGGCTTGATAAACTTATAATTATAGGCGCCGTGCTTTGTTCAGTGCTCAGCGTACTGCTGCTGCACTCCATTCAGGCAAACGGAGTCCTTGACATAGGCTATGATGACTGCATTACACAAGCCGTTGCCGCAGGACTTGGCATTATAGCCATATTTGCAGCGGCAGCCATCGACTTTCATAAGCTTTCAAAATTCTGGTACATATACGTCCCTCTTACACTGGTGCTTATCGGACTGACTTTTACTTCACTTGGCTATCAGCGCGAAGGCGCGGACGATCAGGCATGGCTTAATCTCGGATTCATAAGTATTCAGCCTTCAGAATTTTTAAAAATAGCCTTTATACTTACGTTTTCTCTTCATCTTTCCAAAGACGAGGAAAACATGAACCGTCCGCTTCATATGCTTCTCCTGATCATTCACGGAGCAATACCTTTGGGAATAGTAGTTCTGCAGGGAGATTACGGAACCGCTGTAGTTTTTGCCGTGATGTTTATTATGATGCTGTTTGTATCACGTATTTCATGGATATACATAGTCTCGGCGTTAATAGCAATACCTGCTGCGGTTTGGGCTGTATGGAGCTTTTTGCTTGATGATACTCACAAAAACAGAATACTTGTGCTTTTAAATCCCGGAACCGATCCCGAGGGTCTTGAATATCAGCAGGATCTGGGTCTTACTGCGCTTGCCTCCGGAAAGCTTTTCGGAAAAGGTCTTTACGGCGGCGAAGATTATATAAGCGTGCCTGAAATACACAATGACTTTATCTTTGCATATGCAGGCGAGACTCTTGGCTTTGCGGGCGCAATGGCTGTCGCTCTGGTTCTCACTGTTATCTGCATAAGAATACTTCTCGATGGCGCAAAGCTTCCGGACAGACAGGGCATGTTCATATGCATGGGCGTATTTGCAATGATCATGACTCACTGTATCATGAATATAGGCATGGTTCTGAAAGTAATGCCTGTAATCGGCATACCTCTTCCATTCCTGAGTGCAGGCGGTTCTGCAACGCTCAGCATGTATATCGCTATCGGACTTGTTATGAGCGCAAAACAGCACAGCATAAAACCGCGAAAACCATTATTTGAATAACAAGAAGCCTGCCGCAGGAATACTTGCAGCAGGCTTTTTTAAAACAGGCATTAAATCATTTTGCCCCTTTTTTTCTGATGACTGCCCAGGCAGTCTGAAGCATAAGCTTAAAATCTAACCGAAGATTTCGATTTTGTATGTACTCTACATCGGATTTTACCCATTTCTCAAACTTAATATCACTTCTGCCTTCGCATTGAGCTGCGCAGGAAAGTCCTCCCTTTACAAGAAGCCGATCCATATGTTTAGGAGTATAAAGAACCACTTCACGGGGAAGAGGCGGTCTTGGCCCTATAATAGACATATCTCCTCGAAGAATATTCCACAGCTGCGGAAGCTCGTCAAGAGACGTCCTTCTGAGAAAACCGCCTATCTTTGTAATTCTCGGATCGTTCGCGCTTTTAAAGGCCAGCCCATCGGTTTCATTTTCCTGCTGAATCAGATAAAATTTCTCCTCCGCATCTACACACATAGAGCGGAATTTATACATTCGAAAGGCTTTCCCGTCCTTTGTCATGCGTACCTGAGAAAATATCGGTTTTCCGCCGTCATGTAAAAATACTGCCAGTGCAATTCCAGCCATCGGCAAAAGCAGTATCAGAATACCCAAAATAGAAAGTATAATATCCGCAAGCCTCTTAATAAAAAGATAAACTTTTCCTCCGGCAGCCTTTATCTCACTATTTTTAAGCGTTTCATGAACACCCTGCGATAGCTTTTCAAGAGAATTTTTATCAAATTCAAGTATCGGGTAATTAATTTCACCATTCTGAAATTTCTTCATGGTGTCAAGAGTAATTTTATTTATCATCTCCTCGGTCATGTTTTCTTCTTTGGTTTTTGCATCTGCCGCCATTGGTACGAATCCTCCTAAAAAAACGAAAAGTGCTGAAATTAACCAAAGTGCAGGTGTACGGCTTTTTCCAAGCCGGCATACTGCATCTGTCCCAAGCTCTGCCTGCAATAGAAACAGAGCGCTCATATGATTTAAATCACATTTTTTCTATTATATCAGAAATTTTGTATTTTGTCAAACTCCGGCATAATATATCAAAATTTTTACATTCGTTTTTTATTCGGAGCGAAGAGCGGTGCAAGCTTACATAAGCCGATTTCCGTTTTATGCTGAATATTGTTCAGCATCACTGCATACAATTCAACACTCTTTCAACAAATTGTTGAAAATGCAGTAGCCATGGCTAATACTAATCTCTTGCCAATTGATAAAAGAAGCGCGATGCTGCTTTTCATTCAGCTGATGAAAAATTAGTATAAATATGCAAAAAAACTGCCGCAGTATATTTCCGCAGCAGTCCAGTCTGTCTGTAATTTTTATTCTGTATCCAAAGCAAATCTTTCAAGATACTCATCATATTTTTTAGTAAAGAACTCATTATCATTATGTTTTATATGATGCAGATACTCATGAGTGTCAAAGGTGCCGTTATTAGCCTCCAAAACGGCAACGGCAATATTGGAGCAGTGATCCGCCGTACGTTCAAAGCTTGTCAGCACATCACTGAGCGCGAAGCCCAGTTCCTTCGTACACAAGCCCTGCTGCAGCCGCATAATATGAGTTCTTTTAGCGTTAAGTATAAGATGCTTGTCTATAACTTGATCGAGCGGCTCCACACAGCCTGCAAGCTCAAGATTCCCCGTACGGAAGCACTCCGTCGTAATATTCAGAATTTCCGTTACAGCCTCTGCAATTTTTTCAAGTTCATTAGCCGCTTCAACCGAAAATGCAGTTTTCTTGTCGTGAAGCTCCTTTGCAACCTTAGTTACACTTACAGCATGATCTCCTATACGTTCAATGTCATCTATAGTATGCAGAATTTTAGCCACTTTGTGCGAATCCTCTTCAGATACGCCGATTTTGGATACCTTCATCATATATGTGCTAATAAGATCCTGAAACATATCGAGTCTTTTCTCAATTTTTTTAATTTCATCAACGCCGTCTTTAGAATATTTTTTCATAAGCGCCACACTCTTAAGGAACGCCTCCTTTGCCATATCGCACATATTCGCCGTAACGTCAAAAGCCTTATTTACAGCAACAGACGGGACTGAAAGAGTACGTTCATCAAGAATAACCTCATGGAAATCTTTCCTGTCCTTATCGCGTATAACAAAATTGGCAATCTTTTCCAGATACTTAGCAAAGGGCAGAAGTATCGCTGTGGTAAATATATTGAATATACTGTGCACAATAGCTATCATAATAGGAGATATATTATAGTCTATGAACGCCCATTCAAAAACAGCGCTGCAAATGCAGAACGGAATAAGGCATATAAGCGTTCCTATGATATTAAATGAAAGGTGAACCACTGCGACCTTTTTTGCGTTACGGTTTACCCCAATACTGGAAATAATCGCTGTAACGCAGGTACCGATATTCTGTCCCATAATAATCGGAATTGCCATGCCGTATGTAAGACTTCCTGAAATGGACAATGCCTGCAAAATCGCAACAGACGCGGCGGAGCTTTGAATAATACCTGTAAAAACAGCTCCGATAATAACCGCAAGTACCGGATTGGTAAACGCGGTAAGCAGACTCTGAAATTCAGGCATATCTGCAAGGGGTTCCATAGAACTTGACATAAGCTCCATACCAAACATAAGTATTGCAAATCCCATAAGAACATTGCCAAGACTTTTGAATTTCTCTTTCTTGCATACCATGTTCATTACAATGCCGGCAAGAGCAAAAATCGGAGAAAAATTCTTAGGTTTAAGAAAATTAAGCCAAATAACATCACTGTCTATCCCCGCCAGGCTAAGTATCCATGCAGTAAGAGTCGTACCTACATTGGAACCCATAAGTACACCGATAGTTTGTCCAAATTCAAGAAGCCCTGAATTTACCAGACCTACAAGCATAACCGTAACTGCTGAAGAGGACTGTACAGCAACCGTCATGCCTATGCCGAAAAGCATCGCAACATAACGATTTTTGGTAATTTTATTCAAGTGTGCCGTAAGTTTGCCGTTTGCTGATTTTTCCAGACCGTCAGACATTACCTTCATTCCGTATAGAAAGAATGCTAATCCGCCAAGAAGTGAAATAATTGAGAAGATATCCATTTGATAGTTTCTCCTTCCATGAGAAAAAATTATTGTGCCGGGATAATCATTGTTATGTTTTAATTCTAACAGGCGGTTCTTAATATTAACTTAAATTTTTAAAATGCCAAAAAAATTTACATACTGTTTTATTTTTTTCGAATGACTAAACAATTTAAATCAACACTGTGCAAAAAGCATCAGGCGTGCCTGCACAGCACTTTTTTTAGTATAGCATAAAATTAAATAAAGTTCAAGTATGTATTATAAATTTTCAAAATTATTTTGTAAACTTGTCAATGATAGTTGGCACTCACCATCAAAAAAAATATAAAGTTAAGCGTATTAACGCAAATTTTCATTTTGCAGTTTTTTTAAGTCAAAGCAGCGCTGCATCAAGCTTCACTGCCAGCTTTATAACAGAATAAAAAATAAGCCGCAAAGACCGCAATGCAGCCACGAGAATGGAACAGATACTGCCTGTTCGTTCTGTCTCGCCGACAAGATAGGGAAGTATAGTTTCAAGTATGAGATTGATGGAGTCTATCTTCGCACTCAATTCACTTTGAGCTTCTGCCTCCGCTTCGTGTATCTGCTGCTTTACATTGCCTATAGTGTCCGTTTCAACATCGGAATTGCCGGTATATTTCAAGTGGATGACAGACGGGAAAAACAGCTTTTTCAGCTCCGCCTTTTTTGAAATTTGGGTATAAAAACAGCACCTGTTTTCACAGATGCTTATTTTTCGTTATTTTGTGTTCGCTGCCTGGATTCCCCAGGCATAAGAAAAGCACATCAGTTTGCGATAGGTTTAATATTTATTTACATAAGAAAACCGCCTCGATTTCTCGAAGCGGTTATAAAAACGGCTGCTTGGCAGGCGTCCCATTCTCCTGCATCTCTCGGGTTTCCCCTGTCGTTACCATCGGCGTGTGGATGC
>CAZINV010000040.1:0-7518 GCA_964540685.1 uncultured Ruminococcus sp. | reverse complement strand
AGTTATATATACTACTGCAAGAATGAATTATAGAAATTTTGGCATGGGTACAACTTGCGTTGCAGCATTTGTTGATAGCAGTGGAATATCCGTTGTAAATGTAGGAGACAGCCGTGCATATTGTTTTTCGGAGGACAAACTCGTACAGATAACAACCGACCATACTGTTGTAAATATGTTACTTGAAAGCGGAAGAATATCTACCGCAGAGATTGCAAATCATCCTCAGAGGCATATGCTTACAAGAGCAGTTGGAGTTGAAAAGATAGTTAGGCCTGATTTTTTTAAAGTTGAAAATATAGGAAATAATTTTTCTGTGATGCTTTGTTCTGATGGTTTATCCGGTTATTGCGGAAATGCGGAGCTTGCCGATATTCTCGCACGGGATGAGCTTTCTGCGGCAGAAAAAACGGACAAGCTTATAGAGCTTGCTCTTGATAAAGGCGGACGTGACAATGTATCGGTTGCTGTAATAACGCATCCGTAATATAAAGGAGGTATATATGGATAAATTTATAGGCAGCCGTCTGGATGGCAGATATGAGATTACGGAACTTATCGGTGAAGGCGGTATGGCAGAAGTCTATAAGGCGCATGATGTACTGGACAATAAAGAAGTAGCTGTAAAGATACTGAGAAAAGAATTTTCTAAAAGTGAAGAGTTTCAGCGTAGATTTCGTAATGAATCAAAAGCTATTGCAGTACTTTCACATCCGAATATTGTAAAAGTTTACGACATGTGCTTTTCTGAGAAGATACAATACATTGCGATGGAATATATAGACGGCATTACACTGAAAGATTATATCGACAGCGAACATGTGCTTAATTGGAAGGATGCAGTGCATTTTATAATACAGATTCTGCGTGCTCTTCAAACAGCTCATAACCGCGGAATCGTACATCGCGATATAAAGCCCCAGAATATCATGCTGCTTACAGACGGAACTATAAAAGTCATGGATTTTGGCATTGCAAAATTTGCTCGTGAGGAGAGTATGACTGCTACCGATCAGGCTATAGGAACAGTTCACTATATCAGTCCTGAGCAGGCAAGAGGTGATGTTACTGACGAGAAGAGCGATATCTATTCCGTTGGCGTTATGTTTTATGAAATGCTTACCGGTCAAAAGCCTTTTGACACGGATAATCCTATTTCAATTGCTGTTATGCATATGCAGAATGTGCCGCGCCGTCCTCGTGATATAAATCCTAATATTCCGTCAGGTCTTGAAGAAATTATTATGCATGCCATGGAGAAGGATGCTGAGGTAAGATACCAGACTGCCACCGATATGATTCGAGATATAGAAGCTTTCAAGAATAACAATCAAATTGTTTTTGGTTATTATCGTGTTCCGCAAAATCAGACTGTACAATCTGAAAGAAGATATGCGGAAGCGCCTGTGCGGACGGCAGTCTCTCCAGCAAATACACCTCAGAGGCAGCAGGAATATGATGATACAGAAGATGGCGATTACGAAGATGATGATTACGAAGATGATGACTATGCAGAAGAACAGCCTAGACAAAAATCTATGATGGTACCGATATTAACATCTGTAACCATAGTAATTGTCGTAGTATGCGCTGTTATTGTAGTAGCTATAATTGCAGGAGCATGGCGTCCCGGCAGCGATAAACTTACAACTATTCCTGATCTTATTGGTATGCAATATACTGATGCGGTTAAGGTTTATGAGGATAGTCTTGTTTTAAATGTTGAAAAGGAAACTTATAATGACCAGTATGCCGAGGGTGTTATTTTTGACCAAAGCATAGCTGCCGGACAGGAAATAGAGCGTGACGCCGATGGAAAGGTTCGCGTGGCTATTGCTGTAAGTCTTGGCACGCAAACGTATACAGTTCCGGACGTTGCCAACATGGACGAAAGCGAAGCTTTAGCGGCTCTTGAGGGACTTGGATTTACTGTAAGGAAGGTATCTGAAGAAAGTTCTATGGAGGAAGGCTTCGAGAAGGGCAAGGCAATGAAAACAGAACCTAAGGCAGGTACTGAAGCGCAGGCTGGACAGACTATAGTCCTTTATGTGAGTACCGGTATTGCTGTTGAAGAAGTAAAAGTGCCTGATCTTGTAGGAAAGACACTAAAAGAAGTCGAGGTTGAAGTGGCTCATTTGAATCTTAAGCTTGTTGTAGAAGAAGTCGAATCCAATGAGGATAAAGATGTTATAATTGAGCAGGATATTGAACCGGATGAGGTAGTGGTTTCCGGAACCGAAATCAACGTTAAGGTAAGCAATGGCGTTGCTCCGGAGGGAGAAGTTGCATTCGGTCTTTATCTGCCGTCTATTGCTAAAGGAAAATATACTCTTGATTTCTCTATTAACGGTGATATTGTGCAATCTCAGGCATTTGTGGCGGAAAATACTGTTGACGGGCTGGTTGTTGCAACATTGACAGGCAGAGGAATAAAGCAAGTTGTTGTAACTGTAACAGGAGTACAATCCGGCTTGACTGCACGCATGGGCACATATAACTTTGATTTTGCAAGCGGTTCGTTTACTGCTGTTTCAGAAGATATAGATAATGCTTTTGCAGCAGTCACAGTACAAGAAGTCACATCTCCTCCAGTTATTCAGACAGAAATAGTAACGGTAACATCTATTGTGGAATGAGCTTATTGATAAGAGGATGAGAAAATGAAGCAGGCTGACACCGAAAGTGCGCAGCGTGGCAGAATTTTATCATGTGTAGGAGGACTCTATAAGGTAGAGTCCTCTTCCGGTATAACTGCCTGCAAAGCACGTGGAGTATTCAGAAATCAGGGTATAACACCCTATGCAGGAGATATAGTAAAATTTAAGGACGGAGTTATAAATGAAATTCTTCCAAGGAAAAACAGTATCATAAGACCGCCGATTGCTAATCTGGACAGATTATTTTTTGTAGTATCACTTTGTAAACCTGAACCAAACTATCTTTGCCTTGATAAATTTATTGCAGTTGCAAGATACAAGGGTATTGAGCCGATAATAGTTGTTACAAAGACAGATCTTGCATCAGATGATGAGATACGCAAAATATATGAAAAAGCTGAGCTTACTTTGATTTCCATCGATTATGGTATACCGGAGACAATAAAGGCTGTTGCGTCTCTTATAGAGGGGAAAATAAGCGCGTTTACAGGGAATACTGGAGCAGGCAAGTCTACTCTTCTGAATCATATTGCGCCGGAGCTTAATATTCCGGTAGGGGAAGTAAGCGATAAATTGGGGCGTGGAAAGCATACCACAAGAACAGCGTCGCTTTATCCTATACTTGGCGGATATGTTGCTGATACACCCGGCTTTTCTACATTTGAAACGGAACAGTATGCAGTTATGGAAAAGGAAGAGATAGCGGATTGCTTTCCTGAATTTGCACCATTTATGGGAAAATGCCGCTTTACGGATTGTTCGCATATATGTGAAAAGGGCTGCGCCGTACTGGAAGCGGTAAATGATGGGAAAATAGATAAGATTCGTCATAATTCATATTCGGTTATGTATGGCGAAGCAAAGCTTAGAAAGGACTGGAAAAAGTAGTGGGAAAACAGTGCATTATTCTGGCAGGCGGAGAATTTGATGTCAAAACGGTTTTTGTTCCTGAAAATGCAATTGTCATATGTGCTGATAAAGGCTATCTTGCTGCGGAAAAGCTCGGACTCGATGATGCGCTCGTTTTGGGAGATTTTGACTCCCTTGGCTTTATTCCGAAAAGCGGCAATGTGCAGATTTATCCTTCTGCTAAGGATGATACTGATACTCTTCTTGCTGTAAAGAAAGCTTTGGAAATGGGTGCGTCGGAAATATTTATATACGGGGCGCTTGGAGGACGAATTGACCATACTTTTGCTAATATACAGACTCTTATGTTTATTGCGGAAAGCGGAGCGACTGGAACTCTTGTCAGTGAAGACAGCATAATTACGCTTCAGTGTTCAAATACATGCAGACGATATAAAAAGCGTGACGGATACTACTTTTCTGTTTTCTCATATTCTGAAAAGAGTATAGGAGTAAGTATTAGCGGAACAGAATATATACTATTTGATGCAGTGCTTACAAACAGCTATCCTTTAGGAGTAAGCAATCACATAATAGATGAATATGCAGAAGTATTTGTGGGAGACGGCTGCCTTCTTATAATTGAATCAAAAGAAAGCTGAACCAAAAGCCAATGTGCTGAATAGAATGAAAAGAACGTATATTTTTAGGCGGCGGCAATGTCTGCGCGAAGCTGCCTTTTGGAACATATCTGACATGTATGTCAGTCTGAGGAGGGATTACAGATGAAAATCGTAGTCGTTAAAAGTCCTAAGATATTATCCGGTATATTTAGAATAATATTCCGAATAAAACGTGAGCAGCCTGACGCATAATTATGACAGGGGATTGCTGAGAACAAGTTCTCATGCAGTCCCTTTTTGCATAGTATCAATAATGAGGTGAGACTATGGATACTGATAATATCAAAGATAATACTCATGATGAAAATAAACTTAGTGATAATGCGGTTTCGCGTGAGCTATCCGCACGCTATAACGATGTTATATTTATAGATGAAAAAAAGCCGGACAAAAAGAAAAGTCCGGGAGACGACGTTATGCTGACTCAGTGTATACTTTGTCTTATCCTTGTATTGTCTGTTTTTTTGCTTAAATTTATAAGTGATGACTTTCAGAGAGAACTGCTGTCTATCTACAAAGAAAATACAAGTGCGCCTGCGGAATCTGCTATAGCAAAAATAATAGAGACAATTGAAGAGTGGTTTAAAGGATGATAAGTTTTTGTCTGTGGGGAATAAACGTTCGCATTGAATTTGGATTTATAGCGATATGCGCACTTTTATCGGCTTTAGGGAACGCCGATATTTTAGCGTATGGATTTTTGTCCATGCTTTTGCATGAATTTGCGCATATTGCATTAATGATGATTTTCAGCATGAAAGCAGAAAGCATAACCTTTCACAGCTGCGGAATACGTATTTGTCCAAGGCAGACTTTGTGCAGCTATAGGCAAGAACTTATTATGCTTTTAGCTGGACCGCTTTCAAATATAGCCGCTTGGATTTTGTTATCACGATTTTCGGAGAACAGTGTATTTGCACAGGCACAACTAATACCGGGCATATTGAATTTGCTGCCATGCCGCTTTCTGGATGGCGGAGCTGCTCTTTGCGCTGCCCTTTCAATGACAAAAATAGAGTTTTTATCAGTAGAACATATACTTAGATTTGTTTTTATTATTACGCCTGCAATTCTTATATTGGCAGGCGCTTTCTTAGGGGTTACTAATTTTACATATTATGCGCTAATGTTTTATCTTCTGCTTTCGGAATTTTTCAGATAGCTGTTGATTATTTTTTGAATTTGTAGTAAAATATAACCTAAGAGCAAATGTTCCTATCTATTAGACGGTGATTTTCATAGGGTCTTTCGGTGCGGCAGAGGGGACTCACCCGCTGAAATCACGCTGCTTAAGAGAGCGTGGATGTCTGGTGAACACTTTCGCAAAGCAAAAGCACCGGCCGAACCGACAGGCGAGAAGGGGACATCGGCGAATAGTCTATATTATTTAAAATGAATAATAAATGAAGGGATTGAGTGCTATAAGTATTCTTTCAAAAATTGAACCTTTTCTTTTTAGTGTGCAAAAACCGTCTCAATATATCGGCGGTGAAATAGGCTGTATTGTAAAAGATCATAGGAAAATCAGTGTCAGCTTTGCATTCTGCTTTCCGGATACATATGAGATAGGTATGTCTCACCTTGGAATGAAGATCCTTTACGGTCTTATAAATCAGCGGGAGGAATTTTGCTGCGAACGTGTTTTCGCACCTGATACAGATTTTGAAAAAATTATGCGTCGGGAAAATATACCTCTTTATGCATTAGAAAGCTTCACACCTGTTGCCGAATTCGATATGGTTGGATTTACACTGCAATATGAGCTTGCATATACAAATATTCTCAATATGCTGGAACTTGCAGGTATCCCTATATACGCAAAGGATAGGGGAGATTCTCTGAGTCAGATGGTTTTTGCCGGAGGACCTTGCGTTTGCAATCCGGAACCTATTGCTGATTTTTTTGATTTCTTTATACTTGGCGAAGGGGAGGAAGTTAACCTTGAAGTTATGGATTTGTATGCCGAAATGAAAAAAAAAGGAATGTCCAGACATGAATTTTTACTTGAAGCTGCGAAGATAGAGGGAGTATATGTACCGTCCTTTTATAATGTAAGCTATAATGAAGACGGAACTGTAAAATCGGTAATACCTGTTGAAGATGTACCTGAAATTGTACGAAAACGTATTATACATGATTTTGACAATGTTTATTATCCTGAGACATTTGTTGTGCCGTTTACTGAAATAGTACATGATCGTTCCGTTGTAGAGGTACTCAGGGGATGCATAAGAGGATGCCGATTTTGTCAAGCAGGATTTATATACAGACCGTTTCGTGAAAAAACTCCTGATACCATATGTCGTCAGGCAGAGAATCTTTGCAGAAATACTGGATATGAAGAATTATCTTTGTCATCGTTAAGTACAAGCGATCACAGCGGTATAGATGAAATGCTTACAAAGCTTCTTGATATAACGGAAGGGAAACGTGTTAGCATGTCGCTGCCGTCACTTAGAGTAGATAATTTTTCGGACAATCTTATGGAGAAGATAAAGCGTATTCGTAAAAGCGGTCTTACGTTTGCTCCGGAAGCAGGAACTCAGAGACTTCGTGACGTAATAAATAAAAATGTTTCCGATGATGAGATAATGAATGCGGCTGAAATTGCTTTTTCAGGAGGGTATTTTAATGTAAAACTTTATTTTATGATGGGACTTCCAACGGAAACAGATGATGATATAGCAGGCATTGCAAAAATTGCTGACAGAATCATTGAGTTGTTTTTCAAGAGCGTCAATAGATCAAGAGGAAAAACGGTTCAGATATCTATAAGTGTTGCTACGTTTGTTCCAAAGCCTTTTACCCCGTTTGAATTTGAACCTCAGGCTACTGAAGAAGAAATCCGGCATAAACAAGAGCATCTTGTAAGTTCCATAAATCCAAGAAATGCAAGACGCATAAAGGTGAGCTGGCATGAATTTAATATAAGTCAGCTGGAGGGTGTTCTGGCAAGAGGAGACAGGAGACTTTCAGATGTAATTTATGAAGCGTGGAAAAACGGCAGCCGCTTTGACAGCTGGAGCGACCGATTTAAATGGGAGTGTTGGGAGAAAGCGTTTAAAAAGTGCGGCATATCTCCTGAGTTTTATGCAAGCCGAAGAAGAGATTATAATGAGATAATGCCTTGGGATCATCTTAATTATATGGTGGACAAGCAGTTCTTTATACGTGAGCATAAAAAAGCGCTGAGAGCAGAAACAACTCCTCACTGCCGTGCAAAGTGCAGCGGCTGCGGAGTAAGCCGTGAAGCAGGGAGGCCGTGTTTTTGAAAACTACTGTAAGAATGAAATTTAAAAAAACAGGACGCATAAAATATATTTCTCATC
>CAZINV010000039.1:0-7753 GCA_964540685.1 uncultured Ruminococcus sp. | reverse complement strand
TCCTCAGATGAACTTTATTGACGCTGTATTGAGAAGAGACGACAGCTACTATGTAGAATTTTCCGGCGGTGCAAGGATCGATATTCCTGCTGCTAAGGTTACAAATGATCTGGCTGGTTATGTTGACAAGGAAGTTATTATGGGCATACGTCCTGAGGCTATTCACGATGATGAGATGTTCCTGTCTACAGCTACAACCGGTATTGTAGATGCTGACGTTGAAATTACGGAACTTATGGGTGCTGAAACATATCTGTATCTGACATGCGGCGGAGCTCCTCTGACAGCTCGTGTTGACCCGCGTTCTACAGCTAAGGCCGGAGACAACATCAAGATTGCTCTTGATCCTAATAAGATTCATCTGTTTGATAAGGACGCTGAAAATAATCCGACAATTATTAACTGATCGGCTTTGCAAATAGTAAATTAAATCCGCTGGACACCATAGTTCAGCGGATTTTGAATATATTTTATCAGCTTTTATTCAACGATTATACGGGGCACTCTCTTTGAAATGCCGCAGACTATTTCGTAGCCTATTGTTCCGTAAAGGGAGGCGAGGCTGTCGGCGGTTATATCGCAGTCTCCGAAAAGGGTTACTTCATCGCCGGGGCAAACCGGTTCCTGCACTTTTGTTACATCCAGCATAAGCTGATCCATACATACTCTTCCAACTATCGGGCAGGCTGTGTTGTGAACCAGAACTTTTCCTTTGCCGGAAAGCAGTCTTGCGTAGCCGTCCGCATATCCTGCCGTTACAGTGGCTATACGTCTTGTATCAGGTGCGGAATACGTTCTTCCGTAGCTTACGGAGTCTCCCTTTTCAATTTCCTTGACCTGAGAAATAACGCTTTTAAAGGTCATAACGGGCTTGAGGGGAATTGGCATTTCTACAGGATAATTGGGAAGCAAACCGTACATGACAATGCCTATTCTTGCAAGGGTACATCTCTTATTAGGGCGTAAAATACTTGCGGCGCTGTTCATACAGTGAATATGGGGCAGCTTATGTCCCATATCAGCAAGGCGGTCGTATACGTCAAATATACGCTTTTCCTGCATTTTTGTGTACTCTATGTCATCTTCCTCAGGAGAGTCCGCTGCAGCAAAGTGAGTATAGATACCTTCAATCGAAAGCTTTTCCATTTCAAAAAGAGGCAGAAGCTCTTCTGTGCAGGCATTTGTATCTTTTGCTCTGAAGCCTATTCTTCCCATTCCGGTATCAAGCTTTATATGGCATCTTACAGGAGCTTCCGCATACCGGCAGAGTTCCTTTGCATAGCCGGCGTACATTATGCCCTGAATTATATTATTGGCGGCAATGCTGGGAGCGCACTCAGGGGGAGTATAGCCGAGGATAAAAATCTCAGCTTCCGGACAGAATCTGCGTACGGAAATTGCCTCTTCAAGATTTGATACGGCAAACCATGATACGCCAAGCTCCATGAGCTTTCTGCATATTGCCTCATCGCCGTGACCGTAAGCATTAGCTTTTACTACCGCCATAAGCTCAGTATTTTTCGGGATAACAGCTTTTACTGCCGCAATATTAGAGCTGAGTGCGGAAAGATTTATCTCTGCCCATGCGCGATGCAAAATTTTTTTCATAAAGTTCTCCATTCTGCCGCTTTAAATTAAACATAAAAACGTGTATGCATAGATGAAAATCTCCAAAAACGGCAAGGAGAATTTCAGGCATGAAAAATGTCGAAAAATATATTTAAGACGGTCCGCATCAGGCTGAAAGCCGGAATTGTACGGTGCCGTTTAAAAATGAACTTTTAATTTGTATGATTAACATAAATAAAAAAATAGGAGTATTCAATGCAAGAACTTATAAGAGACAGTAAATACAATGATATGTCCTTTTTAAACCATAGATCGGAAACCGTATGTTTTACGGGACATCGTACTGAAAAATTTTTGGATAATGTATTCCTTTCCGAGGAAGCCACGCTCAACACTATAAAGACGCTGCTTGCGCTTATGACCGCTGACGCCTATAGCAGGGGAGCTAAGTATTTCATTACAGGAATGGCGCGGGGCGTTGACCTTTGGGCGGGGGAGCTGCTGCTTTATATGCAGAGCTTTCTTCCGGATGTACATATTATAGCGGCTGTACCTCATCCGAAACACGAAAGAAGCTTTAATAAACGCGATAAAGAACTTTTGTACCGGATAGGCAACGCGGCGGACGCTGTTATATGCGTTTCGCCTCAGACTGGAAATTGGTGCTATCTCAAACGAAACGATTATATGCTTGCAAATTCAGCAGCTGTTTTAGGCGTTATTCACACTAGTAAAGGCGGAACTGCATATACGCTTAAAAAAGCGTCGAGTTTTTCTGTAAAGAGCCATATAATAGATGTCAGAGACTATAAATATTTAAGTCCGCTGCTTGAAAGGTATCCCGAAATATACAGGCTTTCACTTCCTTCTCAGAGATACGCTTTCTGGGAAAAGAATCCAAGACTTCTCTATCAATGCGGACTGTACAAAGAGTACAGCGATTAAGGGAAGAAGCGCTGAACGATACCGTTCGCCAATAATACGATTGCGGACTTGCTTATCAGTTTTCTTTTTCACGCCGTCTTGCTTCTTTGCTGTATACACAGCCGCAGAAATCTTGTCTGTATAGACCGTACTTCTTAGAAAGCTCAATTGACCGCAGATATCCGCCTTTCTTTTTGAAATCCGAATACAGCCACGATGCGCCGTACTTCCCGCAAAGTGCGGCGCCCTTTTCGTTTATAAAAGCCGCGTCCTTGTGTGGACTTATGGAAAGAGTTGTAGTTACGAAATCCGCTCCTGAAGCAGCTGCCTGCTGTACGGTTTCTGAAAGCCGCAAAGCAATGCACCTTCTGCACCGTTCGCCTCGTTCCGGTTCATTTTCAAGCCCTTTGGCAAGCTTGGCGAAACGTTCCGGCACATATTCGCCATCTGTCACTTCAACGGGATTTTCAAGCGGAAGCTCTGAAACGAGCCGCCTTAACTCCGACAATCTGTACAGGTATTCTTTTTTCGGAAAAATATTCGGATTATAAAAAAAGAGCCGGATTTTAAAATATCGGCTGAGAGTCTCCAGCACAAAGCTGCTGCATGGCGCACAGCAGGCATGGAGGAACAGCAGCGGTACTCTATCCTTAGGAAGCGTATTGAGAAGCTGTTCCATTTTTACCTGATAATTCACCTTAGGCTGAGGGTGTGTCATTTACTGATCCTCCAGTTCTTTCAGCGCCTTCAGCTCTTCATTATTCACTTTTATGCGGCTGTCACGGAGAACGGTTACATCGTCACGAGTGGTTTTTACGGGGATGTCAGAGTTTTCCGTAAGTACTCTAAGGACACCGGTAAGGGGATTGCTTTCAACGACTTTGCCCTTTGTTCCATTGGAAAAAGCAACCAGAGCGCCGTTTTTTGGAGTTATCTTCAGCAGCTCTTCATAGACATTCTGTTCATGCTTCAGACAGCACATAAGTCTGCCGCAGCAGCCTGAAATCTTAGACGGATTCAGCGAAAGACCCTGTTCCTTTGCCATTTTTATGGAAACAGGCTGAAATTCAGGCAAATGAGACTTACAGCAGAATTCTCTGCCGCATATGCCTATTCCGCCCAGCATTTTTGCCTTGTCGCGGACGCCGATTTGTCTCAGCTCGATTCGTGTGTGAAAAACAGACGCCAGATCCTTGACAAGTTCGCGGAAATCCACGCGGTTTTCAGACGTAAAATAAAACAGAAGCTTGCTGTTGTCAAAGGTGCATTCAACATCCACAAGATGCATATCAAGACCGCGGTATTTGATTTTCTCTTCGCATATGGCAGCCGCGCGTTCTTCCTTTTTACGGTTTGCGGCAATTGTTCTCAGGTCATCCTTAGTAGCCATGCGGATTACATTTTTCAGCGGCACTGAAATTTCAGATTTCGGCACCTTCTTATTGGGTATCATAACTTCGCCGCATTCAAGACCTCTTGCAGTTTCAGTAATCACCATATCTCCAAGCTTTGCTTCAATTTTTCCCGGAGAAAAATAATATACCTTTCCGCCCGCCTTAAAGCGTACGCCGATAATATCAACCATAAATAAAAAATCCTTTCTATCTTATATGACTGTCATAAGCTCCGCGCAAAGTGCAGAGAGAGTAAGCTGCAAATTTACATTTGCATCTATGGCAGCGTATGCATTTAGTATGCATTTATGAAAATACTGTCCGCGCATTGATGACAGCGTACCGGCAAGAGCTTTTGCGCCTTCAGGGTCGCAGCCGGTACATGAAAGCTGCGTACCAAGGCGAAGGACGCATGCGTCGCGAAATACTTTTTCAAGCATCCCAAGAAACAGCAATGCATCGTCTTTGCCGCTGCCTGCGTCAAAAAAGACTTTCAGCAGGTCATACTCACGCTTTTTTATTATACAATCAACCGCTTCTTTTGTCAACGACACAAGATTCCTGACATTTTCGTTTTCAATATAATCTATGCACTGACCTATATTTCCATGGAAGCACGCAACAGCTTCAAGAGCGGTGTCATGTGAATAGCCTTTGCTTTCAAGAGCGGACACAGCTTCATTTTCGGTGCAGGCTGAAATGCCAAAGGGCATCAGTCTGGATAAAACAGTAGGCAGAAGCGACTGCCTTGAGTTTGCTGTAAATATAAAATATGCAAAAGCAGGGGGTTCTTCCATTACTTTCAGCAGAATATTCTGAGAACGGGTGTCCATTTTATGGCAGTCATCGAAGATATATACTTTTCTTCTGCCGCTGTTAGGAGCAATCACAGTATCCGCGCAGACATTTCTTACAGTTTCCACTGAAAATCCGCCCAGCTTTCCGCTGTGAGGAACCTGCTTTACGTCAGGGTGGACGTTATTTTGTATTGTTTTACAGTTTTTGCACCTGCCGCAGGGAGCGTCCGGCTCTTCGCAAAGCAAAAGGCTTGCAAACCATATGCTGAGAGTTTTCTTGCCAAGACCTTTATCTCCGTAAAACAAAAAGCACTGCGCAAGTCTTTCTCCTTTTGCCATCTTCAAAAGATTTTTTCGAACATGTTCATTTCCATAAAGCATACGGTCACTTCCTTACACTTTAGCTCTGCCTGTTTTTGTACGGAACACTCTCTTGTAAGCTGTAAGCACAGCCGGAATAACCGCAAAGAGCAATGGCAAATCTATAATAAGTTCAAGGGCGTTTTTTGCGATTCTTGCTATAATAGCCGCGCTCAGAGCCTGCTGCGGTATAAATCCATAGTGGATATTCAAAGACGTATTTATAAGCAGATTGATTAAAATAACGTCGCAAAGCCTTGCGGCAACAATTCTCGCCATAAAGGTTATATTTTTCTTTGCCATGCTTTTTTCAATAGAATTTGTACTGCCATACGCCTTATAATAAAGAGTCAGTCCGTAAATAAGTCCCTGCAAGCCTGCAGCCAGTATATATGCAGGCAGAAAAGCTCCCGATGGGTGCGCAATATATCCGGCAATATCGCAGCACATTCCTGCCGTGAATCCTACGCAGGGACCGAAAAGCATGCCTATCGCAGCTATGGCAATAAACGAAAAGTTTAGCTTTACAAATCCAATGTCTATGGAAAACATTTCGATAAACATAGATGCCGCTATAAGCATTGCCGTAACTGTAATTGTACGGAGCTTTAAAAATTCCTTTGCGGACATTGAGAATAAATTAAAAAAGCCTTTCATTTTCAAAACCTCCTGAAAATCGTGCTTCATGCACATAAGATCAAGGAGCTGAAACAAAAGGCTCTTTTACTCTTATGAACATTCAGCGGGATGCGAATACGGTATCGCAAGGCGAAAAGCCTTTTCGTTCCGGCAGCAACTCCCCGTCTGCCGATCACTTAACGCACCGTCTTCTACTCTGAAATATTTTTATTGCTGTTCATCATACGGTTTTCCGCATTTTCTGCAGAAAGCGTCGCGAGGATCAGCTCTTTTTTCACCGCAGTATATACAGTAATCAGATTCCTGTTCTGAAGTATAATTTGAATTATAATCATCCTGATTGTAATCGGCTGCTGCCGATGCGGCATTTGTTTTTGACTTTTTAGACGTTTTTACCAGCAAAACAATAAGTAAAGTCACAATTGCTATAATGATAATAATTATTATAGCCAAAATTATCAATAAAAGGATTACGTTAAAGCTGCCGCTTTGACTGCTGTCATCTTTTTCCGCCAGCTCAGCTTCAAAAGCGGTAACTGTTCTTGTTGTATACGTTGCCTCCTCCGTCTGAGGTACAGGTTCTGTTTCAGCCTGATTTGCATTTTCTGTAACGGGGACATTTACTGTCACCATAACTGTCTGCGCCGGCAAAGTTACCGGTACCGTTACCGTCTCTGCCGGCAAAGTTACCGGAACTGTTACAACAGATGTAACAACCATTTCATCGTAAAAAGATATAAAATTTTGATCTATCCAGCCGTAATAGTCGCCGTCGTCTGTATCCCAGCACTCATACCACGTAATGCCGTGAGAATAGGCAGTATTATATGCTGTAATATGCCAGCCGTCCTTAACCTTATGCTGAGTCTCCATACTTCCGTAATAGAGGACGTAATCAGACGTATAGCCATAAACTCCGCTGCCGTTTACTTCGGCTCTTCTCGGAGTTATGCTGATAACATCAATACGCGTCTCTTTATTTGTGCTGTAAAACAAAAGATAACTTTCGTCTATCCAGCCGTAGTAATCGCCGTCATCCGTATCCCAGCACTCGTACCACGTAATGCCGTGAGAATCATAGCTGTCATAAGCTGTAATGTGCCATCCGTCATACACTATGTGCTGTGTTTCACAGCTGCCGTCATACTTGACATAATCTGTAGTATAGCCATACAGCTCATCTGAACCGCTGTATGAAATCTCGCCTTCCATACAAATAGCGGCGGAAGCGGATTCAGCGCTGCCCAGTCCGACAGCAGCAGTTGAAATAAGCACAATAAAAGTAAGTAAAACAGCATGATATAATGATATAAAATTATTTACCCGCTTTTTCATAACATCCTCCTTTGACCAGGGATTACAGAAGCTTAAGCATAAATACTATTTAAGCGCAAACGATATTTATGCTATAACTCTCACCCTTATAATACCCTCGATCTTTCCCAGTTCATCTGCCATTGAGTCTGATACATTGCCTGAAATATCAAGCATTGTGTAAGCAAAATCCCCCTTGCTTGCATTTACCATATTGTCAATGTTAAGTCCGCAGCCTGCGGCAGCTGTTGTTATAGCAGCTATCATAGCCGGAACATTCTTGTGTATAACGCATACCTTTGTGCCTGCCGCGTTCATCTCAGCATTGGGCAGATTTACGCTGTTTCGGATATTGCCTGTTTCCAGATATTCTATAAGCTCATCCGCTGCCATGGCAGCACAGTTTTCTTCGCTTTCAGGAGTAGAAGCGCCAAGATGAGGCGTTGCGATAATGCCCTTCGCGTTTGCGGTTTTAGCATTGGGGAAGTCTGTGCAGTAGCATGAAACCTTGCCGGATTCAAGAGCTGCTATCATATCATCATCGTTTACAAGCTCGCCTCTTGCGTAGTTGAGAATCTTTACGCCGTCCTTCATTTTGGAAATAGCCTCTGCATTTATCATGCTTTCCGTATCCTTGTTAAACGGAACGTGTATGGTCAGGTAATCGCAGGCTGCAAAAACATCGTCATTTGACTTAACTATAGCAACAGCAGGATTCAGACGAAGCGCCGCGCCTACAGACAAAAACGGATCGGT
>CAZINV010000038.1:0-7811 GCA_964540685.1 uncultured Ruminococcus sp. | reverse complement strand
AGTTGGCTTAGTAGTACGGCTAAGACGGTGAATTTCACCGAAATCAGACATTCCCATTTCTATAACAGCCGCTTCATGATGAGAATCAAGCTCTAAAAGCGTTTTGGGAAGTCCTATTTCATTATTGAGATTGCCCTGTGTTTTAAGAGTATTATAAGCAGCTGAAAGTACCAGCGCTATCATTTCCTTAGATGTTGTCTTTCCCACGCTTCCCGTAACGCCTACTAAAATAGGTGAAAATTTACTTCTGTAATACGCAGCTATCTGCAGAAGCGCACGGCGTGTATCAGAAACCACAAGGCACGGGCAGCCCTCTATTTCATATTCTGTTACAACAGCCGCCGCACCGCTTTCAATAGCACGTTTAGCAAAAGCATGACCATCAAAATGAGTACCCTTCAGTGCTAGAAAAAGGCAGCCTTCAGGCAAATTTCTCGTATCAGTACATATTTCCGTTATCTCTGCCTCTATGGGCGCTGCAGTTCCCAGTGCTTGCGCGATTTCTGTAAGATTCAATTTTTCCATCTTATACGTTAACCCCTAACTATATTATTCGCCGTCCATCAGCGTAAGACATTCCTTTACTATCTCGCGTTCATCCATATGGATGTGTTTTCCGCCTGCAAGTATCTGATAATCCTCATGACCTTTTCCTGCAAGCACCAGAACGTCTCCTTTCTGTGCAATACGCATTCCTCTGAGTATAGCTGCTTTTCTTTCGGTAACCGCTTCATAAGGCACATTCGTACCTTCAAGTCCAGTAAGAATTTCCGCAATAATTTCATCCGGATCTTCATCACGCGGATTATCTGAAGTAATTATAAGAAAATCGGCAAACCTTGCTGCAGCAGCAGCCATTTTCGGTCTTTTGGTACGGTCACGGTTTCCTCCGCAGCCGAATAAACATATAAGCCTGCCTTCAGTGTATTCCTTTACGCTTGAAAGAATATTTTCCAATGCATCCGGTGTGTGCGCATAATCACATATAACCGTAAAATCTTTGCCTGTGGGAATAACCTCACAGCGGCCTCTTACTCCTGTATAATTTTCAAGAACCGTAATCATTTCTTCAATGCCGATACCTGCTTTCATACATACTGCCGCCGCAGCGGTAACATTTGACACATTAAACATACCGGTCATAAGAAGATTCAGCTGATAGGATTTTTTGCCATGGCAAAGCCAGAAGCTTGTGCCGTTTGCACGCAGCTTTATTGCGTCAGCATAGAAATCTCCCCTTCCGCAGCAACTGTATGAAGCCTTCTCACAGGATATTTCATTATAAAGTCTTTTTCCGTATTCGTCATCTGTATTTATAACGGCATAATCGCACTTGTCAAAAAGCATACGCTTGGCCTGATAATAATTTTCCATACTGCCATGATAATCAAGGTGATCCTGCGTAAGATTCGTAAAAACAGCGGTTTCAAAATGTGTAGGTCCTATGCGGTATTGTACAAGTCCAAAAGAAGAAACTTCCATAACAACGCAGTCACAGCCCTCGTCAGCCATTTCTTTATATAGCTTCATAAGGTCATATACCATAGGCGTTGTATTGTCCGTATGAATAATACGCTCTCCTATCTCATTCTGAATAGTTCCTATAAGTCCAACCTTATGACCGTTTTCAGTAAGCAATTTTTTTATAACATTTGTAATAGTGGTCTTTCCGTTTGTACCTGTTACACCTATAAAACGAAGTCTCCTTTCAGGATGGTTAAACCATGCAGCGCACAATTCACCGTAAAATTCACGGGAATTTTCTACAATAATCTGACGGCTGCCAAGTCCGAGATCTCTTTCAGCAATAACAGCTGCCGCGCCTTTATCAATCATATCCGCAGCAACGCTGTGTCCGTCAAAGTTTCCTCCTTTTACGCAAATAAACAGAGAGCCTTCCTGAACCTTACGGGAATCATCGGTTATCCCTGTGATTTCTATATTTTCAAGTTCTGTCTCCGCTCTGCCTTCAAGCAATTCATATAACCGCATGTTGATACCGCCTTTCATACGCTGTATTCAATCATATTATATATCCGCGGCACTATGTTATACCGCGTTATATTTTCCAAAATAAGGGGACACTCCGCAGAAGTATCCCCTTATCACTTGTCAATCTCTTCACAAGTTCAGGCTTCTGCTATGCAGCCTAATTAACCTGTCTGATCGTTTATAGTCATGGTAAGGCTTATTACCGTACCCTTTTCAACGCTCGTACCTGCCGGATCAGACTGGAACTGAACTTTTGCCTCTGAATTTTCAGCAGAAACACCTATAGTTACAACGTTAAGCCCTGCGTTTCTGAGTATTTCCTCAGCCTCCGCAGCAGTTTTTTCCAGCACATCCGGAACTTCTACATACTGAAGCTCTGCATCAGTATCAGTATAAAGCAGCACCACGCCGCCCTTTTCAACACTTGAACCTGTGGCAGGACACTGACGTATAATAGAATCTCCCGAGCCAATTACCTCATATTCAAGACCAAGCTCTGAAAGAGTAGTCTTTGTCTCTTCAACTGTCTTGTTCTGAAGCATAGGAACTGTAACATTATTGGATTCAACAACATTTGTTGTCTCCGGATAGAATCCCAGATACGGCAGAACGTCCTCCATTACGCTCCTTGCATAGGGCGCAACAACTGTGCCTCCATAATAGTTTATACTGTTATCCGGTTCATCTGCCATCATAAGTAAAATTACTTCAGGGTCGTCAGCCGGTGCAAAGCAGCAATACGACGCCACATATTTCATTGACGCTTCATCATTTGAATTGTATTCATCCAATTTTTCAGAAGTACCCGACTTTCCTCCAATTCTGTAACCGTCAATATGGGCATTGTTCACATTATTATTCTCGACAACCGCTTCCAGCTGTTCTCTCATTATCTCTGAGGTTTCCTCTGAAATCACCTGACGTTTTACTTTTGTATCACTTTCCAGCACGATGTTCCCGTCTTCATCTTCTATTCTATCCATAACATACGGAGTTACAAGATATCCGCCGTTTATAGCAGCTGCATATGCCGTAATCATCTGGATAGGCGTAATTTTATTAACCTGTCCAAATGAAGAAGACGCAAGGTCAACTCTGCTCATATCCGCTTCTACATGAATACTGTTTGATTCGCCCGGCAGGTCTATGCCTGTTCTTTCAGAAAGTCCGAATCCTTCAAAATACTGGAAAAATCTCTCTGTACCCAGACGCAGACCTATCTGCATAAACGCAGGGTTGCATGAATTTGTAAGAGCCTCTGTATAATTCTGAGTACCGTGGCCGTTTCTGTTTGAACATCTGATCGTCTCTCCGCCCACATCTAATGAACCGGTACAGGTGAACATATCAGACTTTATGTCAATAAGCTTTTCTTCAAATGCAGAAGAGCTTGTAATTACTTTGAACACAGAACCGGGATAATAAATTTCAGCTACCGCTTTATTTTTCCATTGCAGCTCACGGGCTGTGGTATAAGCTTCAGTATATTCCTGCCCTGACAAAAGCGAAAGCTGCTGCGCAGCTGCAGTGTCGTAAATTTCAGACGGATTATTAAGATCAAAGGAAGGATATGTAGCCATTGCATAAATTGCACCTGTTTTAGGGTTCATAATTATACCGCATGCTCTGTTTTGAACATTAAATTCAGTTACCATTTCTCCAAGAGCTTTTTCCAGATAGTACTGAATAGTTGTGTCAATAGTCAAATACAGGGAATCTCCATTTTCAGCATCATATGTAGTAGAATAACGGTAAGGCATCTCCTCTCCGTTTGCCGCCTGCGCCGATACAACTCTTCCATCAACACCGGAAAGATATGAATCATACTGATATTCAAGACCGTACTGGCCATCGCCGTCACTGTTTGTAAATCCGATAACGCTTGCTGCAAGCTCATCCTGAGGATAATATCGCTTAGTGGTTGGCTGCGTAGCAAATGAAATAAGATTCATTTCACTGAAATATGCCATTATTTCATCTACAACACTCTTCTCCACCTGAGTTTTAAGCAAATAATACCTGCCGTCAAGTTCATAGGATTCGTGAACCTCTTCGGCATCTATATCGAGCTTATTTGCAAGATAATTTGCAATCGAATTTTTTAAATTTTCAACATTTATAAGATTTTCAGCGTCTGTACCCTTCTTCTGGGCATCTGAACGCTTAGACTCATTGGCCTCTTCAATTTCTTCCATTTCCTCACGAAAAAGCGTGGGGTCAATATATACATTATAAACAGTAGCACTCCATGCAAGCGGAGTACCGGTCGCATCGTAAATAGCACCGCGCTGAGCTTCGAGAGTAATTTTATCAAAGTGATAATTATTTGCCAGCTTCTCATATTTCCCGTGCTCAACTATTGACACCTTAAAAAGATTTGCTATTACGGCACAGCAGATCAAAGTTACAATTGGAAGCACCCCGAGATTCAAATGCGATTTCATTTTTGCCGTAGGCTGACCGCTCTTTACATCCCCTGTCTTTATCGGTTCATTTTTTTTATCCTTTGCCACACTAGCACTCCTTTCCGGTATTTAAATAACCTTAAAATTTATTTGCAAAAATAGAATAAGGCGGGAATCCGTGAAAATATCCCGCCCTTGTAACAAAATCAACTGCCTATCCCAAGGCGTTGCATACTATTTGAACTGTCAATGTGACAGGAATTCTCATTAAACAGGAAACAGTTCCTTTCCTGTTTAATTTTTGCGGAATCAATCCGTGTGCGCCTCATCTGTCCGATGAAAGCGCATTTACACGAATTGTCTTCCTTTTTTCGACACCCGATTTTGTATCTCTTTCTTTTTTATATACTAACGGCAGCTTTTTTCTTTATTTTAATAGTGCTGCCGGTAGCAACCAAATAAAAACCGTACAAAAGCTGTATTTTGTACATCATATGCCGGCTATCCGCGAAGATATTCTATCAAATCAAAAAACCAGCGTTTTATTTTGATGAATATATTCTGTTCCGGCTCTTCAACAATTACCTCATCCTCAGTCTGTATCTGAATATATTGTACCTGGGATTGCGACATTTTCTGCAGTCCCAATTTTTCCTCTGCATATTGCTTAATGTTCCTTATGGAAGCCTGCCCTTCAAGCTCTGTCTGCATACGAACGTTGTCGCTTTTCAGTTCGCTAAGCTCACTGCTGGCAGATGAAATATCCGAATAAACCTCATTCAGCTGCACATAGCTGTTTATTACCATAAAGAATAAAGCAAGAGCAAAAGCGCTTACAATAAGGATCTTCAATGCCTGTCCTTTTTTCTGAGGCGCAATATAGAATATTTTTATTTTTCCCTTTTTATCTTTTACTTTGTCATTTGAAACTTTCTCTGACGCAGCTGTTTCAGCCATTGTATCTTTACGCTGCTCAGCCATACCAGATTATCTCCTCTCTATAACCCTTAACTTAGCGCTGCGGCTTCGGTTATTCATATTAAGCTCTGAATCACCGGCAACAATAGGCTTGCGATTAACAAGCTCTCCTTCCGGTTTCCTGCCGCATACACACTGTGGAAAATCAGGCGGACATATACAGCCTGTGCACCATTTCTTAAATTGTTTTTTTACTATGCGGTCCTCTAATGAATGAAACGTTATAACAGCCAGCCTTCCATTTGGCTTCAAACATTCAAAAGCCGCTTCTAAACCTTTTTCCAAATGTTCAAATTCACCGTTTACAGCGATTCTAATAGCTTGAAATGTTTTTTTGCAAGGATTCTTTTCTCTGCGTACTTTCTGCGGAACACTGCTTTTTACTATTTCCGCAAGCTGCAATGTTGTTCTAATTGGTTCGATCTGACGCGCCTCAGCAATTTTTCCTGCAATGCTCCTAGCAAACTTTTCTTCACCGTATTCAAACAGAATTTTAGCAATAGTCTCTTCCGACCACGTATTGACAATATCCTCTGCGCTAAGTCCGGTCTGACTCATGCGCATATCAAGCGGTGCATCATCATGATAAGAAAATCCTCTTTCCGCCGTATCAAGCTGGTGTGAAGATACACCTAGATCCATAAGAATACCGTCAGCTCCTGCTATTCCAATCTCATCAAGTACCTTACGCATTTCATCGTAATTACGGTGAAAAACTTTAGCCGGAAAGCCTTTCAATCTCTCGCTTGCAGCCAGAACTGCATCAGGATCCCGGTCAAGACCTATTAAAAGTCCGTCACTGGAAAGTCTCTTTGCTATCTCTTTCGAATGACCTGCACCGCCTACAGTTCCGTCAACGTAAACGCCGTTTGCCTTTATGTCAAGACTTGCTATAACCTCATCAAGCAAAACAGGCACGTGCATAAATTCCATTATGCCACCGCCTTAAAAGCCAAGTCCGGCCATTGTTTCAAGAAGATCATCCATATCAATAGAAGAATTCATCTCGTCCCAACGTGCTTTATCCCAGATCTCAGCCTTATCATTGGCGCCGATTATGACAACATCTTTGTCAAGCCCTGCAAAGCTGCGCAGCTCCTGAGACAAAAGAACCCGTCCCTGCTTATCAGGAGTAAGTTCTGCCGCACCGGAATAAAGCCAGCGCTTTATCTTGCCTGACTTTGAAGCAGGCAGCGCTGCGACCTTATCCGACAGCTTATCCCATTCTTCCTGAGAATAAACGGCAAGGCACGGAGAGTCAATACTTCTTGTAACATAAAAAGACACACCCAAGATTTCACGGAGCTTCGTTGGGAAGTTAATTCTGCCCTTGCCATCGATATTATGGTAATATGTACCCATCAATGATGCCACTTTACTCTCCGCCTTTCTCTATGGGTATTTATGGGAAAGAGGCATCATTTTCACCCACATAAAGGCACAATGAACCACTTTTCACCACTGTATATTTATTATACACTATCTCTACAAAAAAATCAATAATCCATAAGAGAAATTAAAATAAAAGAATGCCGAAGTTTTTTTCAACATTTTGTGCGTTTTAGACAATTTTATATAGAAAATAGAAAAAAAGAGGGAGTAAGAAATCCCTTACTCCCTCTAATATTTCAAAGAATCAATTATTCCTTTATTGCAGTTACAACGCCTGAACCTACAGTTCTGCCGCCCTCGCGAATAGCAAAACGCAGACCTTCTTCAATAGCAATTGGAGAAATCAGTTCAACGTCCATAGCAACGTTATCGCCAGGTGTACACATCTCTGTTCCCTCAGGAAGAGTGATAATACCGGTAACGTCAGTTGTTCTGAAATAGAACTGAGGTCTGTAGTTATTGAAGAACGGAGTATGACGGCCGCCCTCTTCCTTCTTCAGAACGTAAACCTGACCTGTAAACTTTGTATGCGGATGAATTGAACCCGGCTTGCAAAGAACCTGACCGCGCTCTACCTGATCACGAGTGATACCGCGAAGCAGTGCACCGATGTTATCGCCGGCTTCAGCAAAGTCAAGAGTCTTACGGAACATTTCAATACCTGTTACAACTGTGGTAAGCTTTTCATCAGACAGACCAACAATTTCAACAGTTTCGTTAAGGTTAAGCTTTCCTCTCTCAACACGGCCTGTTACAACAGTACCGCGTCCGGAGATAGTCATTGTATCCTCAACAGGCATCAAGAACGGCTTAGCATCGTCTCTCTCAGGAGTCGGGATATACTCATCAACAGCTTTCATCAGTTCAATAATAGGAGCATATGCAGGATCAGAAAGATCATCAGGTGCATTCAGTGCAGCCAGAGCAGAACCAATGATAACAGGAATCTCATCACCGGGGAACTCATATTCGCTCAGTGTTTCACGTATATCCATTTCAACCAGTTCAAGCAGCTCAGGATCGTCTACCTGATCAGCCTTGTTC
>CAZINV010000037.1:0-7864 GCA_964540685.1 uncultured Ruminococcus sp. | reverse complement strand
CCATGTCAGAAACGGATATCCGTAATTCAGGCTATCCGCTGAACAGCCATAAGTTCTCTTATGCTGACTTCGGTATTCACAAGAACGTATCTGAAACAGTTGACATTACAATTGAATCATTGAGCGTTGTGCTCAGAGCTTCTGAAGGCACAAATGTTACACGTGTAATGTACGGCGGCGGTCTGAATGTTGAAGGGCATTCCGCAGCGGATACAGAGTATACTAAGAATCAGGCAGGACTGAAGGCTGATAAGAACGCAGGCTATTGGTATAATGACTTGGGAGAAGAAGCTTATTCAGATACAATGGACGCTATTGACGCTTACAATGCGGCACACCCAGACGAGGAGGATGTATCATTCGGCGTTACAGTAGGCGGCGGTAAGGATCTTACAGACCAGAACTTCGGAGACTATGTAAATGTAACATGGGATGTTCCGGAGGAGGTTATTCCGTATACTACAGCAAATGACAGCGATACTATCTCATTCCAGCTTTGGTATGGCGAGATTGAGGCTGAAAACTATACTCCTCTTACATCGCTTGATCTTGAGAGCGCAGCTCTGACATATACACAGTCTATTACATTCCCATATAAGAATTATACAACAAAGACTTATAATACAGCTCTTGCTACAGGCACAGCAGGCGGCACAGAGTTCCTGTATTCTGATTTTGGCGTTGATTATAAAGTAACATGCGATGTATTCGCAATTCTCTTTACAGTACAGACATCAAGCCCTGTAGATACGCTGGTACTCGGCGCAGGCACAAGTGTACGTGAAAACTGCACAGGCGCAACTTCTGATTACTGGTTCCAGGCAGATGTATGCCCGAGTGAAAAAGAGGGTAATTCCATCAGTCTTGTAAGCTCGGACAGCAGCAAGAAAGAATACACATTTATGTGGGAAATGCCAGGCAGAGTAGCGAGCGGTTCAACAGGAATGAACTATGTCAGCACGGAACAGGCGACAGATAATTTCAAGCTTGCTCTTTACTATGCAGGACTGGAAGGCAATGAAGTCAATAGTGTAACAGTTAAAGATGTAACTATCTACTATACTACAGACAACAAGGGCAACAGCGCTAAAAAGGATATGTTTGAAGATGAGCTGTACACCAAGCCTGCAAAGCTGATTATGGAAGTAGGCGAGGAGGATACTCTTGTGCCAACAGTTGATAACTGCACATTTGAAAGCGGAGATACAGGCATTATAACTATTGACGGCGATGGCAACGTAAAGGCAATAAGCGAAGGAGAGACTGTTATTACTGTTACATCTCCTCAGGGACAGGTTTGCGAAGTAGAAGTAATTATAAAAGCCGCTACAACAACGGCTACTACGACCACAACAACAACCACTACCACAACAACTACCACCACGACTAAGGCAACCACAACTACTACTGCCTTTGATCCTACGCTGAACGCGTTGTACGGCGACTGCAACCTTGATGGAAAGGTTACACTGGTTGACCTTGTATATCTGAACAAATACAATGTAAAACTGATTACATTCAATGCACAGCAGATGGAGAATGCGGACGTTTACTATGATCATGATGTAAATACCAATGATGGTACAATGCTTCTCCTGTTTATGGTAGAGAAAGTAACTGTTCTCGGTCCGGGAGCAACGATGGATTGAACAAATTAAGTAATAATATATTGATTCAGATTGTTTTAATATAAAACAAAGTCTGCCGCAGAGTACATTCTGCGGCAGATTTTTTTAGCTCAAAGACTGGCGTCATAAAGCTTCAAGCTTTGCTTTGAGCTTTCGTATAATCTTCTTTTCAAGGCGTGATATATATGATTGTGAAATCCCTATTGCTTCTGCCGCCTCTTTTTGCGTGTGCTCCCGACCGTCTATGAAGCCAAACCGAAGCTCCATTATTTCGCGTTCACGGGGATCGAGAGCTTTCACCGCCTGACGAAGCATATCTCTTTCGGCTTCCGATTCAATTCTCCGGCTGACTATATCCTCGTCCGTACCTAAAATATCCGACAAAAGCAGTTCGTTTCCATCCCAGTCTATATTGAGCGGCTCGTCGATGGATACTTCGCTTTTGCGCTGAGACGCCTTGCGCAGGAACATTAATATTTCATTTTCAATGCATCTTGACGCATATGTGGCAAGCTTGATTTTTTTATCCGGACAGAAGGTGTTCACAGCTTTTATAAGTCCAATGCTCCCAATGGAGACAAGGTCTTCCATGCCGATGCCGGTTGATTCAAATTTTTTTGCAATGTAAACAACAAGGCGCAGATTGTGTACGATAAGGGTATCGCGTGCTTTGGGGTCGCCTTTGGAAAGCAGGCGGAAAACTTCTCTTTCCTCAGTACCGGTAAGCGGCGGCGGAAGAGTATCCGTGCCGTGTATGTAGTGAACGCCGCTTTTAGGTATCAGCTTCAGCAAAAGCTTTTTTAAACGTTCTTTTAAAGAAATAATCTTGCCCATAGGTTTCTCCTTTCACAGTACACGAAGCAGGTTTGGACTGAAAATGGCGGAATTTTGTTCTTCTGCAATTCCCGCAAGTGCGTCTGCACTTATTGTTTTTCCCTGGCTTATGCTTTTTATGATTACTTCATCGGGACGGAATACGGGCAGCAGACCATCGCCTGAAACAGTGGTGTATGGCAGCAGTCTGTAACCCGGAAGCTTTTCAGGAGTGTTTATATTTGGAATAGAAGAAAGCGCATTTTTTCCAAAAATTACAACAGCTTTGCCGGTAAAACAGTCGGTAAGGCTGTTTCCTGTATCTGCAAGTCCCTTCTGCTTTGCTGTATGTACTCCTAAACGCACTGTCACCTCGTAGCTTTCATCTGAATGAAAAAATTTCATCCTTATATATGAAAAGACTTTTAGTAAAAAATACGCTGCCGACGTGCATAAAATGAGAGCTGTCAGTGAAAAATGTAGGTATATGCAGCTGCCGCTCCATATGAGCAGATCTGTATCTGAAAATGTACACAATGCCAGCATAAAGCCTGCAAATACAAAGCTTACGCATATAAAGACAGCCAGGCATCTGATGAAACGCTGAAGCTTTTTTATGCCGAATGCCGCTCCTACAGGCAGCATGGCAGTCAGCAGCTTAAGCAGAATGGAAAGTACCGCGGGCATTTCCGGCAGAAGTATCGTCAGCGAAGCGAGACTTCCGGCGAAGGCAGAAAGGATGCACCGCAGTCCTGTAAGCCTTGTGTGAGTGAGCCTTGCGGTACTGCGAAGCAAAAGCCAATTTACGTACAGATTCAGAATTATCAGCACGTCAATATAAATTGTATGCATAAGAATCACCGCCTGACATTAATTATATCAAAGGCGCAGTGAGAATTTTGTCATAAGACAGGTTCTAAAATCGAGAGGAGAATATATTTTTATGGAAGAACTATCAGCCGTTTTAGAGAGAGTGCGCAGGGCACAGAAAGAATTTGCGTTATTTTCACAGGAAAAGACAGATGAAATATTCAAGGCAGCGGCTATTGCCGCAAATAAAATGCGTATTCCATTAGCCGAAGAAGCGGTTAGGGAGACTGGCATGGGCATTGTAGAAGACAAGGTGATAAAAAATCATTATGCGGCGGAATATATCTATAATGCCTATAAGAACACAAAAACCTGCGGAGTTATTGACAGGGACGTTTCCTTTGGAACGATTCGCATTGCAGAGCCTGTAGGTGTTGTGGCGGCAGTTATTCCAACTACAAATCCTACTTCAACAGCGATTTTCAAAATACTTCTCTGCCTGAAAACACGTAATGCAGTTATAATTTCGCCTCATCCAAGAGCAAAGGTCTGTACCGCAGAAACTGCAAGGATACTGCGTGAGGCGGCGGAAGCGGCAGGCGCGCCTGAAGGAATTATTGAGTGTATAGAGGAGCCGTCTGCGGACATTACAAATGAGCTTATGAGAAGCGCGGATCTGATTCTGGCAACAGGAGGACCGGGAATGGTGAAGGCTGCGTATTCAAGCGGAAAACCTGCGCTGGGCGTAGGTTCCGGAAACGTTCCGGCAATTATAGATGAATCCGCTGATATAAAAATGGCTGTAAGCTCTATTGTGCATTCAAAAACATTTGACAACGGTCTTATTTGCGCGTCCGAACAGTCCGTTCTTGTGCCGGAAAGCATTTTCAGAGAGGTTAAGGCGGAATTTGTACTGCGGGGCTGTCATATTTTATCTGATGAGGATGCGGAAGCAGTGCGGAAAGTTCTTTTAAAAGATGGCGCTCTTAACAGTGCTGTTGTGGGTCAGTCTGCTGAAAAAATTGCGGAGCTTGCGGGAATTATCGTACCGGCTGATACAAAAGTGCTTATAGGTATTGTTACAAAAACGGATACCAGTGAACCGTTTGCACATGAAAAGCTTTCCCCTGTGCTTGCCCTTTATAAGACGAAGGATTTCGAGGATTCCCTTTGCAAGGCTGAAAGACTTATAGAAGGCGGCGGATACGGACATACGGCGTCGCTGTTTATTGATACTTCGAAGGAAAAAGAACGTCTTGCCGCGTTTGCTGCACGAATGAAAGCGTGCCGTCTTGTGGTAAATTCTCCGGCTTCTCATGGCGGAATAGGAGATCTGTATAATTTTAATCTGTCTCCGTCGCTGACGCTGGGCTGCGGAACATGGGGCGGAAATTCAGTGTCCGAAAATGTCGGAGTAAAGCATTTGCTCAATATAAAAACATTGGCTGAAAGAAGGGAAAATATGCTGTGGCTTCGCACTCCCGAGAAGATATATTTCAAGAGGGGCTGTCTGCCGGTAGCTCTGAGGGAACTTAAAGAGGAATACAGAACTGAGAGAGTGTTTGTTGTAACAGACTCATTTCTTTTTAAATCCGGCAGTGTAAAGGCTGTAACAGACCGGCTGAGCGAAATGGGGATAGCTTATCAAGTGTATTCAGACGTTGAACCGGATCCAACGCTTTCCAGCAGTTTGGCAGGAGCAAAGGCTATGAGAAACTTTTCGCCTGATGCAATAATTGCATTTGGAGGCGGTTCTGCAATGGACGCTGCTAAAATCATGCGGACGCTTTATGAGAATCCCGACACTGATTTTATGAATATGGCAATGCGGTTCGCGGATATAAGGAAGCGTGTTTACAGTTTTCCGAAGATGGGCAAAAAAGCTGTATTTATTGCAGTTCCAACTTCTTCCGGTACAGGTTCGGAGGTTACGCCTTTTGCAGTAATTACAGATGACAGGAGCGGTATCAAATATCCTTTGGCGGACTATTCGCTTATGCCTGCCATGGCAATTGTTGATACGGATTTGATGATGAGCCAGCCGAAATCCCTTACTGCGGCATCCGGAATAGATGCGCTTACTCATGCTCTTGAGGCATATGCTTCTGTTATGGCAAGCGATTACACAGACGGTATGGCGCTTTTGGCTATAAAAAACATTTTTGAGTATCTGCCGGTATGCTATGATGACGCCGGCAATGCGAAAGCAAGGGAAAAGATGGCAAATGCAGCGGCAATGGCGGGAATAGCTTTTGCAAACGCTTTTTTAGGAATTTGTCATTCAATGGCGCATAAGCTGGGGGCATTTCATCATTTGCCTCACGGCGTGGCAAACGCGCTTCTCATTACAGAGGTCATGAAGTTCAATGTGTCAAAATCGCCGAAGAAGATGGCAACCTTTTCCCAGTATGCTTATCCGCATGCATTGGAAAGATACGCTGAATGCGCAAGGTTTATCGGTATAGAGGGCAGCAGTGATGAAGAGCTTTTCGACGGGCTTATAAGAAAGACAGAAGATCTGAGAAGAAAGATAGGTATTCACGATAATATAAGCTCATACGGCATAAAGGAAAAGGACTTTATGGAAAGTCTTGACGCAATGACGAAACAGGCATTTGATGATCAGTGTACCGGTGCAAATCCGAGGTATCCGCTGATGAGTGAAATAAAGGATATGTATATTAAGGCGTTTTAATGCAATGCCGGACAAACACCCCTTTGCAAAACTTTTAAAGCAAAGGGGTTAAAATTTGAAAACATGCTGACTTGACATATAGTTCTCAAAATGGTACAATAAAAAAGAAGTAAAAGAATGGAGGACTATATGTGAACGTAACTCTTATAACTCATACGCCTGTGCCGGAAAAAATTGTAGCAGCTGCCGCTAAGCTTTGCTATTCCGACAGCGGAGCGGATACTCTCATGGAAAATATGTCTGACGAAAAAGCAGAGCAGTTTGTAGATATGCTCGCAGGCTTTGGGCATGAAAGTCCTGTTGAGCATGTGACCTTTACTTTCTGTATTGAGGGCGTTTCGCGTTCGCTTTTAGCGCAGATAACGCGGCATAGAATCGCTTCTTTTTCCGTGCAGAGCCAGAGATATGTAAAGCAGAACCGCTTTGAGTTTATCACTCCTCCGGCTATTGAGGCTGATCCGGAAGCATCCCGTATATATCAGCAGTCTATGGATAATGCTTTGAAGGCATATATGAGTCTTACGGATCGTTTGCAGGAAAAATATATTCCTGAGCTTATGGAAAGCGGTATGGATGAGAAAGCGGCTCGTTCAAAAGCGGAAAAGATGGCTATTGAGGATGCAAGATTTGTTCTTCCCAATGCCTGTGAAACAAAAATGGTTATGACTATGAACGTGAGAAGCCTTAGAAATTTCTTTAAGCTGCGATGCTGCAACCGCGCTCAGTGGGAGATTCGTGCCGTTGCTACGGAGATGCTTAAATTATGCTATGAAGCTGCGCCTGCGCTTTTCAATACGGCAGGTCCGTCCTGCTGCTTTGGCAGCTGTTCAGAAGGAAAGATGAGCTGCGGAAAAGCAAAAGAAGTACGTGAAAAGTTCAGCGCTATGAAAGGAAACTGAAAATGGGCGGACTTATAGTACTTGATGGAATAGATGGCTGCGGAAAAACCACTCAGTTTGAGCTTTTATCAAAAAAAGTTGAGGAAATGGGCATACCTGTAAAGCCGGTAAGCTTTCCGGAATATGACAAACCGTCCGCCGCTCTTGTCAGGATGTATCTGGACGGAGACTTTTCAAAGGCGCCGGGCGGTGTGAACGCCTATGCGGCTTCCAGCTTCTACGCGGTAGATCGTTTTGCAAGCTATAAATTATACTGGGAAGAGGAGTATAAAAATGGCAAGCTTATTCTTGCAAGCCGGTATACAACTTCAAATGCGATCCACCAGATGGGCAAACTGCCCCGTGAACAATGGGATGATTATTTGCGCTGGCTGGAGGATTACGAATATAACAAGCTTTGTATTCCAAAACCTGACTGTGTGATATTTCTCAATTTGCCGTTTGAAATTTCTCAGCGGCTTTTAATGGAGCGCTATAATGGAGACAGCGGCAAAAAAGATATACATGAAGCGGATGCAGAGTATTTGAAGCAATGCATTGTAAGCGCGGAATATGCTGCTGAAAAACTTGGCTGGCGAGCGATAGACTGTTCAGACGGCGAAAATATCCGCAGCGTTGAATCAATTAACAGAGAAATTCTTGAGATTGTTGCTAATGCTGAATTTCCGCATCTTTCCGGCTGCCATGCGCGTGCATTTCAGAATATCAAAAATTAATAAATATTAAAAGGAGATTATTATTATGGTATATGTATTTTTAGCTGACGGCTTTGAAGAAACAGAAGCAATAGCCCCGATTGATATGCTTCGGCGTGCGGGAAAAGAGGTCGTAACCGTAGGGGTTACAGGGAAAATTGTCAAAGGCTCTCATGGAATCCCCGTTGCAGCGGATATTACTGAAAGCGAGCTTAAAAATTTTATCGGAACTGAGATGATAGTTCTTCCTGGCGGTATGCCCGGTACGCTGAACGAGGAGGCGTCGGAGACAGTACAAGGCGCAATTGATTACTGCGTCCTGAA
>CAZINV010000036.1:0-7882 GCA_964540685.1 uncultured Ruminococcus sp. | reverse complement strand
TAAAGCTTCAGCTTAACGTCACCGGTAACAGTCTTCTGCGTTTCATTGACAAAAGCTGTAAGAGCTTCTCTCAGAGGAGTATACCACTGACCGTTATAAACAATATCAGCAAACTTAATGCCGATATACTGCTTCATTCTCGCGGTTTCCTTATCAAGAGTAATTGTTTCGAGAACATCGTGAGCGTGATACAGAATAGTACCGCCGGGCGTTTCATAAACGCCTCTGGACTTCATGCCGACAAGACGGTTCTCAACAAGATCGGCAAGACCGATACCATTTTCGCCGCCCAGCTTATTCAGTGCTTCAACTATCTCTACGCCGTCCATTTCCTTGCCGTCGATAGCCGTCGGGATGCCCTTTTCAAAGTGAATAGTAACGTATGCGGGCTTATCAGGCGCCTGAATAGGAGATACTCCCAGCTCAAGGAAGCCTTCCTTCTCATACATCGGCTCGTTAGCCGGATTTTCAAGATCCAATCCCTCGTGGGACAGATGCCACATATTCTTATCCTTGGAGTAATTTGTTTCACGGTTTATCTTAAGAGGGATATTATGAGCTTCCGCATAGTCAATTTCCTCGTCACGGCTCTTGATAGACCATTCTCTCCAAGGAGCGATAATCTTCATATCCGGAGCATAAGCCTTGATAGCCAGTTCAAAACGAACCTGATCATTGCCCTTGCCTGTTGCGCCATGGCAAATAGCGTCCGCATTTTCTTCCAGAGCGATCTCAGCCAGCTTCTTGCCTATAATCGGACGGGCAAATGATGTACCCAGCAGATAACGGTTCTCATAAACTGCTCCTGCCTGCACTGTCGGGAAAACGTAATCCTCAATAAATTCTTTCTTCAGATCAAGAACAATAAGCTTAGAAGCGCCTGTCTTGACAGCCTTTTCCTCCAGACCGTCAAGCTCTGTACCCTGACCTACATCGGCAGATACAGCTATAACCTCGCAGTTGTTATAATTTTCCTTGAGCCACGGAATAATAATAGAAGTATCCAGACCGCCGGAGTATGCCAGAATAACCTTTTTGATTTCCTTTGCCATGATAATCTCTCCTCGTATGTTCGTTATAAAAATTGCTGCATTTCGCAGTTATTTTTTATTCTGATTCTTATTATACACTCTTTTTACGAAATGTCAAGGGCTTTGCATAAATATACGTAAAATATTTTTATTTCAGGTTAAAATATACATCTTATGCAAAAATACTGTATATTATACTGGAATTTACTGTATATTTTTTAAATTTATGAAAAAAAGCCGCCGTAAATCATATACGGCGGCCTTAGCATTAATGAGCTAAACCATGTGTCTCACGGGTTTCTTTATTAAATTATCTCAAACCGGCAACTGTTTCTGCGTAATAGGTGAGGACATAAGTCGCGTCATCCAAATCAACGTTTCCATCGCCGTTTACATCACGTGCATCATCGTAAGCAGAGCCTTGAAGATTTGCAAAATGCTCCGGATGATTTGCCACATACTCTGCATAATAATCCAAAATCGATATTCCGTCATACAGATCAACGTCGCCGCTTCCGTCTACATCGCAAGCATAAGGATCAAGCATGTTGTAAGCAAAAACTTTCGGATCTGTTGCCATCGTAGTGATGAGCATCGGAACAACAACAGAATCGTTTTCATAGAGCGCGTCAATTTCATTGCGCGCTGCAACAACGTCGTCAGCGGAATCCGAATCAAGATTTACCTCAACGAAAGTGCCGTTTACTTCAACAGTAGAAGCAGCGCCATACTTATCCGCAATCTCCTGAAGCTCGTCAACTGTACCCGGATAATTATATACATCTATATTCGTCTGCATATAGACATCATTTTTACACCCTACTGCGGGAGCAAAATATGCTTCTGTAATAACCCCGTCATTATACATACGGTCAACTAATTCTTTGTATTGATCATACAAGTTTGGAGTTGACTGATGGGTAATAACGTCGTCCCCATCCTGCAGATTTTGAAGAGGGAACACCAACTTGCCATTGTCATTCAGATAAACATAATCAAGTTCATCTATACCTTTTATGTAATTTTCATACACATACTCATCGGTAAAGCCGTCGCTGACTGTGCATTTAAAATAATTGTACTGAATTCCGGAAAACGCATAGTAGGAACCGCTTTCTTCATATTTATAAATAGCATCGGAGTCCTGAGCAAAAGCAAAGGTGCTTCCGTTAGGGGCGGAAAGAGGATTCCAAACAGCAGATGCACTCATTGAACCTGCTGAAGCTGCCGATACTGCAGCGCATGACAGTGCTGCTAAAACTTTACTTAATTTTTTCATAATAAAGACTTCCTTTCTTAAAAAACGAATTTAATTGCTGCATCCCGCTTTATAATTATATTATATACATATTCTCTTAAAAAATCAACAGGCAATTTGCACAATTACTATATCCAAAATTGTATATATTTAACAAAAATATTAATTTAAAATTTCAGACTTCTTTCGCCAAATTTCCTCAGATAAAAGGGATATAATAAAAAACAGCTGCTAAAGCAGCCGCTTTTTATCATTCATTTTCGTAAACAGCAATTATTTCGCCTATATACTGCTTATGCATCGGATCGGTGCCATACCATCTTTCATAAGTTTCATTTGATGTAAACGCTTCACGCTTCATCATTTCTGAATATCTTTTCCTGCATACAAAAACCCGCTTCGCCTCTGCAAATGTCACAGCTCCGTCAAGCTCTACAGGAGTAAGCCCTGTTTCCTTTGCCTTGTCATAATCTCTTCCGGACTTCATTCCGCAAAAATTTAAAGCGCTTCTGTATCTTTCATCAAAAAAGCTTATGGTATAAACCTCGCTGTCCTCAATAAAGCCAAAAGTATAGCGATTAGTACGCACGGCGCATAAAAACGACGGCGCACCCCACATTATTCCCATAAATCCCCATGACGCTGTCATGGTATTATAATTCTCCGGCTTTCCAGCGGTTATAAGAAACCAGTCCCTGCCTATTTCGTTAAACGGATTGCCTAAAAGCTCATGGACGTCTTTTTTTTCAAAGCTCATTTTTTCTGCTCCTTTCAAAATCTTAAGACAGCACCGCAAAATTTACGTATGCAGGCAGTGCTGCCTTAGTAGCATTATAGCATATTATTATGACTTATGCAAGCTTTATGCAAACCGCTTTGAACTGTTTTTATTCTGCAAACGAAGCTTGTCCGTAATAAGCGCTATAAATTCCGAGTTGGTAGGCTTGCCCTTGCAGGTATTAACAGTATATCCAAAAAATGAATTTAAAGTCTCTACGTTCCCTCTGTCCCATGCGATTTCTATTGCATGGCGTATCGCTCTTTCTACTCGTGAAGAGGTAGTCTCATACTTCTTGGCAACGCTAGGGTACAAAAGTTTTGTTATGCTTTCAAGCAGCTCTTTATCTTCTATTGCCATAAGTATGGCTGTACGCAAATAATGATATCCTTTTATATGCGCCGGAACTCCAAGCTGATGTATCATATCGGTTACTATTATTTCTAAATCGTTCTGCTCATCTATTTTCTGTATCGGCTCGCCGTCAAGAAGCTTTCGGGCACGCTCATACATCATTTCATTGTCAAAGGGTCTTTGAACAAAATATGAAGCTCCAGCGTCCACTAACTGCCTTTCAAGAAAAGCATTATCATATGCTGAAGTAATAATAAAATATGGGAGCTTACCTCCCAGCGACCTGAGTTTTGTCATTACTTCTACCGCGTCATAATGAGTCATGACTGCATCCATAATCACTACCTCAGGACACTCAGTTCTTATGGATTCAATAAGAATTTTTCCGTCCTTTTTACGTGTTACTGTATAAACACCTTTTGAGCGGAAGCAGTTGGCGCAGGAAAGACCGTATTCTACGCTGTCATCACCAATAAGTACCCTAACCTTGTGGTTCATATATCCTCCCTCTCACCTGCATAAACATTTTACCATAGCAAAAGTTTAGCTCTCAAGATCCACCTTTGTCGAAGGGACAAGAATGATGTAGCGTTTATAAGCAAATAAAAAATATTGCTTTAAGGAAACTCAATTGCCTGCTTTTTTCGCTCATAAAAAAATATCTCCGGCTAATATTATTATTACTAAGCTATACAGTCAAAAAGAAAGAAGGCCGCCTATGTTTAAACATCTTCGCTTTGCATCAATAATATTTTTTGCCGCAGCGTTTAATATCGTTGCGGCAGCCGGATACTATTCATGGAAACTTCCCGACAGCTATTACATTGCGTCGGGAAGCGAACTGGAGCTGTCATCGCTGATTCCGATAACAGCTGATATAAATAAAAAGGAAGATTCTCTTGCCGCATTTTATCAGAACCCGTCCTCAGCGGGTACTGCGTCTCTGAAGCTTTTCGGCATAATTCCCATTAAAAACGCAGAGATAGAAGAAATTGATACTCCTATGCTCATCCCCGGCGGAGAACCTTTCGGCATACGTCTTAAAATGGACGGAGTTATGATAATACGTCTTGGAGACGCCGATACGAAAAACGGCGCTGTCTGCCCTGCAAAAGAAGCGGGATTGCTTGCAGGCGACATTATAGAATCTGTAAACGGGCAGCCGGTAACATCAAACGATTCGCTGAAAGAAGCAATTTGCGCAGCTGAGGGAGAAGCCGTACAAATTGAATTTACCCGTGACGGAGAAACGAAAATTTGCAGCCTTACTCCTGCATACTCCCTTTCGGAAAACTGCTTTACAGCAGGAATATGGGTACGGGACAGCCTTGCCGGCATTGGAACAATAACATTTTACGACCCTTCAGCCTCCTCTTTCGGCGGCCTTGGCCATCCCATATGCGACAGCGATACTGGAGTATGCATACCGGTAGGCGATGGCAGCGCCTGCCCGGTTACTGTAAATAAAGTAATCAAAGGCACAAAGGGCGAACCGGGAATGCTGGAAGGAGAATTTTGCGGCGGCAATGCCCTCGGAACCATTATATGCAACAACCGCTGCGGTGTTTTCGGTAAGCTGTCGGACTCTCCCCCTGAAAAAGAAGCCGTACCAATGGCGTTCAAACAGGAAATAGAAACAGGCAGCGCGGAAATAATCTGCACAATAAACGGTTCAGAACCTGAACATTATTCTGTAGAGATAACAGACATTGACCGGACAGGCAAGGACAATACAAAGAACATGATAATCCGCATAACAGATGAAAGACTCATTGATTCAGCGGGAGGCATAGTTCAGGGAATGAGCGGCTCTCCAATAATACAAAACGGAAAGCTGGCAGGTGCGGTGACTCATGTTTTTGTGGATGACCCGACCGAAGGATACGGCATATTCTGCGAAAATATGTACAAATACGGCGCGTCATAATCAATCGGGCAGATGCCGCCTCTATGAAAGCACGCTCTAATACGGCAGTGTGAATTTGCCTATCTTCCATTCTCCGTCCTCGTAAACAAGCGAAAACTCAGACGTCGTTACTTCGTCCTCATATTCCGCAGTAACGCTAAATGTCACCTCCGTATCTGCGGTTTCAATAATATTATCCACAGCTGAAGAAAGGTATGTCATATCCATACCTCTTGCGCCTCTGGCTGCATAAAGTCTGCCGCCGCTTTCAATCAGCAGACCGTCAAAGTCGCTGCTGTGATACTGTTTGCTAAAAATTTCATAATACTCTTCTGTCGCTTCGTCAAAGGACGCACAGGTTGTAAGAAAATATGTCTTATCTATTATGTCAAGATTCTGGGTATCAAACGGAAACTGGCTTCCCGTGCATAAAAAGCGGAACGCTGTGTCACAGCCTTTTTTATAAAGCTCCTGTCCGAAAGCCAGCCATTCAGAATCGGTTTTGCCCTGCGCTCCGAATATATTCGCCACTGCTTCGTTGTCCGCGCTTACAGCCGGTACTGATGCAGCAGACGCGCTGCCGTCCGCACTATATGCAATCCCCGTTTGCGCTGCCTGACCTTCTGCATTTGCCGTATTCCCAATCGGTCCTGTCTGAACCGTACCGCCGCTCTCAGACGTTTCGCTGCCTATACTATTATCATCGCTGCTGTCTAAAGATGAGCTTGCAGATTCCATGCTGTCTGTAGTTACAGATGCCCCGCCGATTACATCAAGGCTTTGCTTTTCCGTCTGAATATCATCATCTTTGGAACATCCGCAAAGGGAAATAGCGCAGGCAAGCACAGCTGCAAACCGTAAACTTTTCTTCATACCGTAAAGCCTCTCTTTCAATAGGAAATAAAAAACGCCCTGCTGACAAAAATTGCAAGGCGTTCGTTAATGAAAAAATTTATCTGCTCTCGTCACTAAAACCGCTTTCCACAAGATCGACCAGAGATTCTACAGCCATCTGCTCATCCTGACCGTCTGCAATAATGCGGATATTTGTACCGCCAACAATCCCAAGAGAAAGGATTCCGAGTAAGCTCTTGGCATTTACTCGACGCTCTTCCTTTTCAATCCATATTGATGAGCGGAACTCGTTAGCCTTCTGAATAAAAAATGTTGCAGGCCTTGCATGAAGTCCAACCTGATTCTTCACTTCAACGTCTTTTACATACATAATAATTACTCTCCTATCATTAAAAAAAGTATTTAGAAAAGCATTGCGCTTTTCCGCTAATAAGCATTTGTTTTCTTTCTCTGATAATTATTATACAGGCTTTTTTTTCTCTAGTCAACTTGTTTTTTGCAATAAATGCAGGTTTTAGCGTAAATTTCTACTTGTTGCCCCAACCTGAGATTTTTTTAACTCGAAACTTTGTTCATATTCACAATAAAGATCTTGAGATGGTTAGACTGCATAAATTAAACATAATGTTTTAGTAACAATTAACAAAAAAATTATTTAAAGCTTGCTTTTCAGCAGGTGTCAGAATATTCTTTAAATTATTTTTCCCCTTTATAAAGCCTGTACAAATCAGGCCTTTTTTCTTTGGTTACCTCAATACTTTGCTCCATGCGCCAGTCCGCGATATTCTTATGATGCCCTGAAAGCAAAACCGGCGGAACCGCCATATCATGCCATATTTCAGGCCGCGTGTACTGCGGATACTCAAGAAGTCCGCTATAGTGGCTCTCCTCCTCAAAGCATATGGATTCGGGAAGAACGCCCGGACACATACGTGCAATGGCGTCTGTAAGCGCCAGCGCAGGCAGCTCTCCTCCTGTGAGGACATAATCTCCTATAGATATTTCCTCATCAATTATTGCATCCAGAATACGCTGGTCAACTCCCTCATAATGACCGCAAAGTAAAAATAAGCTGTCTCTCTTAGAAAGCTCAGCCGCTTTCCCCTGAGTAAAAACGGTTCCCTTTGGCGAAAGATATATTGCATGGGGCTTTTCGGGAAGATTCCGGCATACGGCTTCCCAGCATCTGTATATCGGGTCAGCCTGCATTACCATTCCTCTGCCGCCTCCGTATGGAATATCATCCACACGCTTGTGCTTATCAAGAGTATAGTCCCTTATATTATGACAAGCCACTGTGATATACCCTGCTTTTCTTGCTCTGCCCACAATACTCTCCGAAAGCACTGCTTCGCACATATCAGGAAAGAGAGTTGCTATATCAATTCGCATCAAGAAGTCCCTCCAGCGGACGTATCTTCATAACGCCGCAGTCCACATCGGTTTCTATTATTACATCAGGAATAGCAGGTATCAGAATAGTACCGCCGTTTTTATCATCTTTGACTTCATAAACATCGTTCGCGCCTGTCTGAAGCACATCCTTAAGGATTCCATAGTATCTGCCGTCATCCGCATCGATTACACGCATGCCTATAAGATCCTGAATGAAGTACGAACCCTCTTCCAGCTTCAGAGAATCGCGATGTACGCAAAGTATCTTGCCTCTGAACTTTTCAGCGTCTTCCGGAATGGTACAC
>CAZINV010000035.1:0-8161 GCA_964540685.1 uncultured Ruminococcus sp. | reverse complement strand
AAACAGTGTTGATGTTTCGCCCAGACGCATAGGCAGATCGCGGTACGAACGCTGGCGGTTTAAAAATACCTGATACTGGAACGGGCATGTCATAGGACGAAGGGCAAAGCATTCCTTTGTCTCATCTTTAGGGTCGCCCAGAACAAACATGCTGTCCAGATAATGATCCCAGTGTCCGGAAATTTTATATAGATCTGACTTTGCCATAAGCGGAGTTTTTGTAAGCAGATAACCTCTCTTCTGTTCCTCATCCTCGACCCATCTCTGGAGTATCTGAATAATTCTTGCTCCCTTTGGAAGCAGTACAGGCAGTCCCTGCCCTATACAGTCAACAGTTGTGAAAAGCTCAAGCTCTCTTCCAAGCTTATTGTGGTCACGCATTTTTGCCTCTTCGCGGCGTTTCAGCTCCTCTTCAAGCTGTGCTGCCTTCGGAAACGCCGTTGCATAGACACGGGAAAGCATCTTGTTTTTCTCAGAGCCTCTCCAATAAGCGCCTGTACATGACAAAAGCTTAAAAGCCTTGACAGCCCCTGTACTCATAAGATGAGGTCCCGCGCAAAGGTCAGTAAATTCATCCTGCTGATAAAATGATATAGGCTCTCCCTTTGAAGCGTGTTCCTCACATAGCTCAACCTTATAAGGCTCGTCCATGTCTTTAAGCTTCTGAACCGCTTCTTCCGGCGAAAGCGTAAATGCTGTAAGCTCTGTATTAGCCTTGACAATCTTTTTCATTTCAGCTTCGATTTTAGCAAGATCGTCAGCTGAAAAGGGTTTTTCCAAATCGAAATCATAGTAGAAGCCGTTGTCTATGGCAGGACCTATGGCAAGCTTGGCGTTTGGATAAAGCCTTTTTACAGCCTGGGCAAGAATATGGGACGCTGTATGCCAAAAAGTCTTTTTGCCCTCTTCTGAATCAAAAGTCATAACCTCAAATTCGCAATCGGAATCTATAACAGTTCTGAGATCCTTTACCTCGCCGTTTATTTTTACGCAGCACGCAGCCTTATAAAGCCCCATGCCTATTCCCTTTACAATTTCCGCAGCTGAAACTGCGGATTCTATTTCGCGTACGCTGCCGTCTTTTAATTTCAGACTAATCATTACTATCTCTCCTTTAAAAAATAAGCCCCCTGCACATCTTTACAATGCGCAAGGGGCAATTTTACACATAAAATCACGGTTCCACCCTAATTTGCCTGTCAACGGGACAGACCTCTGCAAACTCTGTAACGGGAGTATCCGCTGCTGATTGGGCAGACTCTGAGAATGGTGTCCTTTATTCCTGTGCACCCTCCGCTTTCAGCCGAGGCGGAGAATCTCTTTTATGAACACTTGACGGAATAAGGCTTTCTCTTCAACGTATTTATAAATATTAACTTTATCCGCAAACAAAATCGGGATTATAAAAAGACTGTCCAGCTTGTACGTCTGACAAATCTTTCATACATTATATCACATGCATTTTCTTTTGTCAAGCTTTTATTTTATCAGAAAACAGCGGATTTATTTCATGTCTGCACATCGTCAGTCAATATAACAGGCAATGCGGATATCTTTTCGCCAAGGAACTTCAGAAGCACTGTTGCGTCCACAGCCAGGACTTCATTGTCATACGCGCAATCGGCATTTGCCTTCTGCTGCTCATTTAACACAACTGAACCGCTTAAATACTTGTTCAGATAAATAATGTCAACCATAGTAACCAATCCGTCAAGGTTTATATCGCCGTAATTTGGAATTATACTGCCGCCTGACGTGCTTTCAGATGTGGTTTCAGTCTGTGTATCGGAGGTTTCTGTAACGCTTGCCGTTGCAGTAGTGTCTGCAGCGCTTGAAACAGTAGTGACGGATTCGGAGGACTCCGATGTTGTTTCCGCCTCTGTGTTTGTAACAGTGGTTGTAACAGTAGTAACAGTCGTTGTTTCCTGAGGAGCTGTCGTTACCACCGGATTTTCAGAAGGCTGCGTGCCGTCCGGCTCAGTGCCCCATACAAGCACATCGTTTACATACATTGTGATGTGTTCATTGAGAGCGTCTGAAGACTTGATATCGCTGCCCGCATCAATTACAGGCTCATAAGACCAGTCGTTTGAAGGATCCCATGCGCCGCTTGTGGACTGTCCGTTTATTGCGTCCGGAATGGATATTCTGAACTGAACCTCGTCACGGTGTTCGCTCTGACCTGTAGGCTGAATAGCCCTTGCGTCTTCAAACTGAATTTTAGCATAATAGGTATTGCCTGTCGGATCGCCTTCATACTTATAAGGTCCGCTTACAGTGGCATAGCCCTGCTCCCCTTCCTGATACTGCTGGGAGTTGCTCGTTATGGTAATATCATCTACTGAAAGTCCGGCTGCAAGCAGTTCCTCAACGTTAAAATAATAATTGTAAGAAACGTTCTTTTCAACCCTTGCCGGCCATGCGGTATGGTTCATAGCCCATGCCTTAATTTCTGTATAGCTGTCTCCGCTTCCGTTGAGAACTGCAGCGATTTCCCACTCCGCCCACTTGGGAGTTTCTTCAACAGGAAAATCAGAAAGGATTTCTCCGCCGTAATCATCAATAAGCGCACAGAGAGCTGCTGTATATCCTGCGTTATAGTCTATAGCAACCTCAGTATACTCATACTGCGACACTGTTATCTGATCCTGATCATACTCGCCTTTGCTGTTAGGTCCGCCTATAAGCGCGCCATAGAGAGTATGCGCATATTCTGTCTGCCATCCCTCGTCGCTGGACTCCTTGCCAAGCTCATTCCAGTGATCGTCGTGAATGCCGGAAGCTGTCCTGTGATGAATCGCCGTAGGATTTTTTTCGCCCATACCAAGAACGTAGCTCATATTTTCGCTGTTGTCGCCGAACATATAATTCATCTGTCCGTCAGCCCATGTATCATACTTATCGCAAAGGGCTGAATTGTCTTTGAAAATTGTATCGCACGCAAGTTTTGCGATCCAAGCCGTATTTGCAGCATGACGCAGCGAACCCCAGTTCATAAGGTACGCAAGTCCGTCGTCAGTATAGCTGATCTGCTTTCCGCCGTAACCGTCTATCCAATAATCAAGATGATGTGAAATATGGTCTATCCACTCCTGCTTGCCTGTATTTATAGCATACAGAAGAGCAGCGCCCTGTGTTGTATCGTCCCAGCAGAAGCCCCATGTATACTTCATTTCGCTTGACTGCTCTTCCTTCGGGAACTGCGGTATATAATCGCTTTCTATCTTATCAAGATAGCTGCTGTCGCCTGTTGCCATATAAAGCCAGTTCGCAGCATACATACAGTCGTCAACCCATGACGTGGTAGTATACATACCTGCCATCGCGCCTACATCAGAGCTGTCTCTTGTTTTGTCCGCAAGTTCAAAGAGGCTCTTTGCGTGTTCCAGATACTCCGCTGCTTTTTCCGGCTGCTCGTCTTTGAAAATAATATATCCCTCTGCAAGGCAGGCAGCGGAAAGCGCTTCTACAGTTGAATTGTCTATTTCATCATAAGGGCGCACCCAGTCGCCATTATTGAGATGATGCTTCCTCAGATAGACCTCCGCGCTGCACCAGATATTATGATCTGTTGAACCGCCTGTAAAATCGCCGATAGTACCGATCATTTTATCGCCTCTGTCGCATGCCATAACGTAATCCATGCCCCACTGGATATTATTTTTGTATGTTTCTTCAAGACCCGCTTTCTTAACAGCGTCCTCATACTGAATATATCCCCATGCCATTACAGATGCGCTGTAGGCATTTGTAAGCGTGAACTTAAAATGATCTCCGGCATCGAACCAGCCGCCGTCAACCTCGTCAGTGGGGTTGCCGTCTTCATCCACCATAGAATCAGCACGCCATGATACCGAATTCCACTCGGGAAGAACGCCTGCCTGCTGAACTTCATAGAAGAACATAGACTTCTGAAGCGCTTCGGCGTAATTATACTTAGAGCTTGTTTCAGCCGATACGCTGCCGCTTGCCTGAATACCTGAAGCTGTGCCTGTCATGCCGAGTACGGCGGCGCAGACGAAAGCCGCAAGCTTTTTCATTTTCATAAATAACGACTCCTTTCTTAAAAGCACAATATTTTATATTTTATTGTACCATATTTTTTTCACATTGTCAAGCTGTTTTTTAATAGTTTTTCCAATAATATCATCAGCCCTTAGCTCCTGTGTAAAGCTGGTAATACCTGCCTTTTTCTTCCATAAGCTTATCATGGCTGCCGCGCTCTATTATTCTGCCGCGGTCAAGAACCATTATAACATCGGAATTTTGAATTGTTGAAAGCCTGTGGGCAATTACGAATACCGTTCTGCCCTGCATAAGCGCGTCCATGCCCGCCTGCACTATGCGCTCCGTTCTTGTGTCGATAGAAGAGGTGGCTTCATCGAGAATCATAACAGGCGGATCCGCTGCAGCAGCTCTCGCTATAGATAAAAGCTGTCTCTGTCCCTGCGACAGCCCTGCTCCGTCTCCGGAAAGCATCGTATTATATCCGTCCGGCAGCAGCTTTATAAAATCATGCGCTCCGGCGCGTTTTGCAGCTGCTATGCATTCTTCATCAGACGCGTCAAGTCTGCCGTAGCGGATATTGTTCATAACGGTATCCGTAAAAAGATTTACATCCTGAAGAACTATGCCCAGCGATCGGCGCAGATCCGCTTTCTTTATCTTGTTGATATTTATTCCGTCGTAGCGCACCTTGCCGTCGGCTATATCGTAAAATCTGTTTATAAGATTTGTAATAGTCGTTTTACCGGCGCCTGTTGCGCCTACAAAGGCTATCTTCTGCCCCGGCTTTGCAAAAATACTTATATCGTGCAGCACGGTTTTCTCAGGAACATATCCGAAATCAACCTCGTTAAGGCAAACCTCGCCCTCAAGCTTTTTATAAGTAACGCTGCCGTCGGCGGAATGAGGGTGTTTCCATGCCCATACGCCTGTTCTTTCGCTGCATTCTGTAAGCGAACCATCGGCATTTTCCTTTGCGTTTACAAGCGTGACGTAGCCATTGTCCTCTTCAGGCTCTTCGTCAAGAAGGCTGAATATTCTCTCCGCTCCGGCAAGCGCCATTACAATAGAGCTTGCCTGCTGAGCTATCTGGCTTATTGGCTGAGTAAAGCTTTTTGAAAGCTGCAAAAACGCGGCTATTGTACCGAGAGTTATACTTCCCACACCGCCGAACGCAAGGCATCCCCCTGCTATTCCTATGAATACATACTGCAGATGTCCAAGATTATTGTTTACAGGCCCTATTATATTTGCAAAGGTATTTGCTTTGGAAGCGCTTTCAAAAAGCTCTTCGTTTTTGATGTCAAATTCCTCTTCTGATTTTTCCTCATGAGAAAACACTTTTACAACCTTCTGCCCATGTATCATCTCTTCAATAAAGCCGTTCAGCTTTCCAAGAGAATACTGCTGCTCTATGAAATATTTTCCGCTTTTCCCTCCTATGGACTTTGTTATAAACACCATAACAAGCACAAAAACAAGCACAAATCCGGTAAGCTGCAGATTTGTTGCTATCATAGAGGCAAGAACAACTATAATAGTTATTCCGGAAGAAATAAACTGCGGTATGCTCTGGGTTATCATCTGCCTGAGCGTGTCGGTATCATTAGTATAAAGACTCATTATATCTCCGGCAGCGTTTCTGTCAAAATAACTTATTGGAAGAGACTGCATATGCGAAAACATATCGTCTCTCACCTTCTTAAGCGTTCCCTGAGCTATTATTACCATAATTCTCGACTGAATAAGAGTAGCCAGTATACCGGCTAAAAATATTCCTGCCATCATTATTATAGCCCGAAGAAGAGGCGAAAAATCTGTGCTTCCTGTTTTGAGCATAGGAGATATGTAATCATCTATGAGCGTTTTTATAAATAAAGAACCTGCAACGCCTGCAACCGCGCTTATAACTATGCATATTATGACAGGTATCATCAGATAGCGGTAGAATCCGAGGCAGCTTAACAGCCGCTTAAAGGTTTTTCCGGCATTTTTCGGCGGCTTGCCTGCAGACGGCATATTTTTTCCGCCGTTCATTCTCATTCCGTTTCTCATTGCGGCACACTTCCTTTCTGCTGAGCTTCATAGACTTCACGGTATATCTCATTGTTCTGAAGCAGCTCTTCATGAGTACCGATACCGGTGATATTGCCGCCGTCGAGTACTATTGTAAAATCAGCGTCCTGCAAAGAGCTTATTCTCTGTGCAATGATGATCTTTGTAGTACCGGGAATCTCCATGGAAAACGCATGGCGTATCATGGCGTCCGTTCTTGTATCAACTGCGCTGGTGGAATCGTCAAGAATAAGTATCTTAGGAGCTTTGAGAAGCGCTCTTGCTATGCAGAGCCTTTGCTTCTGCCCGCCGGAAACGTTTGTTCCGCCCTGCTCTATATAGGTATCATACCCTTTCGGAAACGAATTTATAAATTCATCCGCACAGGCAAGCTTACAGACGCGGACAAGCTCTTCATCCGAGGCGTTTTCATTGCCCCAGCGAAGGTTTTCCTTTATAGTGCCTGAGAAGAGCACGTTCTTTTGCAGAACCATTGCCACCTGATGGCGAAGGGAGTCAAGATCGTATTTACGGACATCTATGCCTCCTACCCTGACGCTGCCTGAAGAAACGTCGTAAAGCCTTGGTATAAGCTGCACCAAAGTGGATTTTGCGCTGCCCGTACCGCCTAAAATACCTACAGCAGCGCCTGCCGGTATTTTTAAATTTATATTTTTCAGACAGCACTTATCCTCTTTTCCGGAATAGCTGAAGCTTACGTTTTCAAATTCAACAGATCCGTCCGGTATTTCGTGCACAGGGTTTTCCGGACTTTGAAGATTGCTTTCTTCATCAAGTATTTCTGTAACTCTCTCAGCAGAGGCTCTTGACATGATTATCATAACGAATACCATGGACAGCATCATAAGACTGCTGAGTATCTGAATGGCATATGTAAACATGCTCATAAGCTCTCCCGTGGTCATAACAGAGTTTACGATAAACCTTGCGCTTATCCAGCTTATGAGTATAATACAGCTGTACATGCAAAACTGCATAAGCGGCGATATGAGAGTCATGCGCTTTTCCACCTTGACAAAATCGTCGTATATGCTTTTTGAAACCTTGCCGAACTTTTCCTTTTCATAATCCTCTCTTACAAAGGACTTTACAACTCTGATACCGTGAAGATTCTCCTGAACCACATTATTCAGCTTATCGTATGTTCGGAAAACGCGTTTGAATATAGGGTGCGCGTTTGATATTATAAGGTACATGCCCACGCCTAAAACAGGCAGCGCCGCCAGAAACACAAGAGCCAGTTTCTTATTTACAACAAACGCCATAACAAGTGAAAATACAAGCATAATAGGCGTTCTTAAGGCAATGCGTACCAGCATCTGATACGCGTTTTGCAGGGTCTGCACATCCGTGGTCATTCGCGTGACTATGCTGGACGCCGAAAATTTATCAATATTGCTGAAGGAGTACGTCTGCACCTTATAGAACATATCATGCCTTAAGTTCTTCGCAAAACCTGTGGAGGCTACAGCCGCGTATTTTCCGGCAAGCACTCCGAAAATCAGCGACATAATAACCATTACAGCAAGGATTGTGCCTATTTTTATAAGCGCGTGAAAATCGCCGCCGTCAATGCCGTAATCTATGAGCTTTGCCATCATAAGCGGAATAATAACTTCCATAACAACTTCCAATGAAACAAAAGCAGGCGCGAGAATAGTTTGCTTTTTATATTCTCTTATGCACTCCATTAGTTTGCGTATCATTACCATTGATTTTCTCCTTTTCTAAAGCGTTTGAGTATTAACACCATTATAATGCGTTAAAATAAATTTGTCAAGTACAGCCATTTGCACCGCATTTCATTTCTGAATCCCCGAGCTGCTGACGGTTTAAACAGATTTATTTTTACAATCCGGCAATAAACAAAATGTCAAAACAAAAAACATTTTTTCAAAAAACTAATGACAAAACAAAAAATATATGGTATAATGGAATAAGTATACCATCATGGCATGCAAAAAAAACAGGCGCTTATGCGTTTTTTGAAAGGACTGTTCTCAAAATGGAGAATACCTATGATGTTATAATTGCCGGCTGCGGCGCTGCCGGACTGTACAATGCTTCAAATCTTCCGGAT
>CAZINV010000034.1:408-8282 GCA_964540685.1 uncultured Ruminococcus sp. | reverse complement strand
GCAAGTTTTCCTACTGCTTTCATTTCACAAAACCTCGCTCAATTATATTCGGAGTGATTTATTATGCGAACTGCCATCCGCAGATTTTATAAGCGTAACTTAAAGTTACATCTTAATTGTAGCTGATTTTCTTATAAAAATCAAAGGACTTTTTAAAAGATTTACAAAGCTTTTATCGTTCTGTCACAAGCAAAAATCCCCTGTCCAAAAGCAGGGGATATAATCAAAACAAATCAGAGTGTGTTCGTATAACAAAGCGCAAATTCTCTGAACGATTATTTCTTAAAGCCGAACAGTCCCTTCTTCTCGTATTGTTCTTTGGTGACAGCCAGCACATGATAGCCAATGGGTTCAATGGCTGCACAGAGCTGCTGCTCTGAGATATCTGTTTCCGTCAAGATTACAGTCTCCCCATTGCTGCGGGAGGATGTTACCTTCTTTACCGAAAAGTTTCTGCGCACCGCGTCATTGACATGGCTCTCGCACATACCGCACATCATCCCGTCAATTTTTACCGTAATTTTAAGCATTTTCTTCCTCCTGATAAAATATTTATTTTTGTCTCGCTCACTGAAACACAGTGAAAAGTAATCCCCCGCTTTCAAAGCAGGGGACTTTTTAGTTTTTCAAAGCAATTTTAATCTTTCTTATTCAATCGCCAGCCGGCAGCAAACAAAACTATTCCTGCCGCTCCGCAAACCGGTACAGGCCACCATAACTGTCCTGTCTGAGGGAGCTTGGTACTTCCTGTTGTCACAGATGTAGTTGCGGAAGAGCTGGAAACTGTCTCCTCAGTACCCGGCAAAACGGTAGTTTCCGTAACAGCAGAGGAGGTTTCCGCAGTTGTACTTGAAACAGAAGTTTCAGTATTTGTTACCGCGGCAGTCGTTGCTTCTGTCACTGTAGTTGCAGAAGTTGTTGTCGTTGACGTAGTAGTAGATGTCGTCACGGTATTATAGAGAACGTCCTGTGAGTTTTCAACCAGAAACTGCGTCTCGTTATTTCTGTACACTACTTTATAATTCCTCGTAATATTCAGCTCTTTTACACGCCAGTCACAATTCGGATCGCCAGACCACTGGTAAACCCAATCGTTGCTCTTGCCAAGGGTGACGGTTTCAACATATTCTCCGTCGCAATAGATAGCAACATCAATGCTGGCAGGTATTATATAAAGGCTTGAATCATCGTACTGCCATACTTTTCTAACACGATAAAGCTGACGGTTTACAGTAGGCTTATCCCGAACTTCAAACTTCTCCACCGCCGAAACGATTTCCCCGTCCGTTACGTCAATAAGCATTGGAATGGGAACGTAAACCTTTGTACCGATGGACAGTTTAACTCCCGCAACAAGATACACGCCGTTTTCCAATCCTGAAAACCTGATAATGCCGCTTTCATCTGTTGTGCCGGTTGAGTCGGGGGTAATACCGTCAATTACAGCGTAATTTTCCAGAGTATAGGCAGCATCCTGGAGCGATGAGGCAGTAAGGTCAGGCAGATATACAGGGTACTCTTCAAAATCGCCCTCAAAAACAATAGTATCTTCCGTAAGCGAACCTACGCGGTAAGCGTTCATTCTCATGCCGTATATAGCCGAACTGTCAGTTTTGCATATTATTTTTATAGTGCCGTTTCCTGACGATGCCGCAGCTGACGCAATAAAATACGCTGCAGCCAGCCAGAATAGTACAGCAACAGCACACATTGCTGAACCTAAACGTCGGAGAGAATACCTGTTCACATCAATCACCTTGCCTTTCAGATGAATTTATTTCTTCAAATATTTTTCTAGCCGAAGGCTTGCTCCGTTTTTTGCCGCTGATTATCCATACGGCAAGCATTATAATGACAAGCGGAGCGCACAGTCCCGGAACAACAAGCATAGGGTCAATTTTAACAGCGTCCGAAGCAACTTTGATATTATTGGGATAAACCGTTTCAATACGGCGAGCGCGGACGAGAAGTCTATGAGTGTTGATACCGTAAGGAGTACAAGTCATAAGGGTTACATAATCCTTACCGCTGACTATATTAAGCCTGCTTGTTTCGCTGGGGAGAACAATATTTATTTCCTCAACCTCATAAGTAAGAATCTCATTAAGTACTGTAATAGTAAACGTATCGCCTGCTTCCAGCCTGTCTATGTCGGTAAAAAGACGCGCCGACGGAAGACCACGGTGCGCGGAAATGACGCTGTGGGTACTCTCGCCGCCTACGGGAAGAGAAGAACCTTGCAAGTGTCCCGCAGCAACATTCAAAACCTCTTCGGATGTGCCGTGGTAAATGGGTATCTGAACGTTTATTACCGGAATAGTAATGTAGCCCATAATGCCTGTACCGGCAACATTCAGCAGATCCTCATAACCGGGAATCACATCCGGATCTGAAAAGGAAGAGCCTATCTCAGCCAGTTCCTCATTATAAGCATTAGCGGCGGCGAGGATTTCTTCGTACTGGTTGTCGTCCAGTTCTTCAACAGCAGCGTCGTAATTGGCGATAGCCTGAGTTTGCACACGGGAATTCCACCAGTCGCTGACAGAGGGATAGAGCATTACGGAGAGCCCCACGAGTAATATTAAAACAAGAATAATTGTAGAAAGGGAAATGCGTTTTTTTCTCATGGAGTCCTCCCTAACGCCTGCCGGCATATAATTATACCGGCAGACCAAGGTTTTGTTCAGCTTATGCTAAACTTTTTAATATTCGTGCAAAAAAAGTGTAAAATCACTTGTTAGCCATTCTCTTCTTGGAAACCAGAAGCACGCCAGCGCCTGCAACAAGTATGCCGCCTGCTACGTAGAAGATGGTTGTGCCGATGCCGCCTGTTGAAGGAAGAGTTGAACCGGATTTGTTCGAAACAGTCAGTGATACTTTACCGCTTGTGTTGCTTGTATCGCTTGTGTTGCTACTTTCTGCATTGGTGGTGTCGTCAACAGTCAATGTCAGATTCGTATATTCAGTGCCGTCTGCATCTTCATTCTGAGTATTTGATGTTGTTGCAGTCAGAACAAGTTTAATAGCATTTTCAAGTTTGTTATAGCCTTCAGGAGCTGTGATTTCCTCCAGGTAGTATGTGCCGTCATCAAGACCTTTAAAGATGAATGATGAGCCGCTGGTTGTGGATTTGCTATCTGCATCTGAAGTCCATCCAGTGATTGTGCCATCTGCATCTGTATTAAATGTAGCATATTCCTTATCGCCATTGGCAGTTTCTCTATACAATGCGAATGTTGCGCCTTCCAGAGCTTTACTTGTAGCTGAATCGATCTTGGTTGTATCGATTTCGTATGTAAATGCTATAACCTTATCAGTAGGCGTCTTAGAAGTGGTTTCTGTGCCTGTGCCGTCATAGTTCGGGTTGTTTGAATATTCCAGGTAAACCTCGTTTGTCTGACCCTTCTGACCGATAACAGCAGTATCATTCAGCGTAGCTTTGTATTCAACGGTTACTACGGTGTCTTTGGTGATGCTGATTTGATTGCTATTTGTATCCGTGCAGCTCTTGATATCAGCAAATGTTATATCAATAGTATACCCATCATCATTGGAAGTAGATACTTCATACCCGCCTTCAACTTCTATACCATCAATCTTAACAGTAACGCCATTTGTGGTAAAATCATTTGCCAAAGTGAACTCTGATCCCAGTGTATCGTGGAAAATATACTTATATGTTGTATAATCGTCTATAGTGTTCGGCATAGTGCCATAAAGCTTAAAGGGAACTTCTTCGCTAATGCAGTAGTCTGCTACATCGTTCCATTTTTCATTGCCGTCCGCTGCACCGTTGGTAGGATTGCCTGCAACGTTCTTATCATCCTCCTGAATCTTCTTTTCAACAGTAGGATAAGAGGATTTTGCACGAATCTCTGCGCCTGCGCTTGCATCATACTGAGCAAGGATATATCTTGTCATAGCAGCGTCTTCTGCGCCTGTCAGATCGCCTTCAACAATTACATAGTAGCCGTCGTCAGTTATGCCGGTGAGGTTGGGGCCTGTGACGGAGTTGGGAGTAATTGTTTTCACTAAGTCCGTATGAGTAGCTACAAATTTCGCAAATGCCTTTGCAGAGGTGCTGTCAGTAGTATATCCCGCAAGGACGTTTGCTACTGCTCCTATTGTGGTGCAGTCTGCGAAATCAGAGCCAATAGTATCAGCAGATTGCAGTGCTGCAAGGAAAGCATCGAAATCAGAGCCTGCAAATGTTATGCCTTCAAGTTTGCCATCAGTTACAGTACCGCCAAAGATCTGATAAACATTGTAGGTGTGGGTTGCATTATCTGTAGAAGTGATAGTGATGGTGTTTGCGTCCGCATCTGCACTGAACGAAATAGAGGACGACATAGGTGCTGCCAGGCATGCTACTGCTAATATCGATGCTGCCAGTGCCGCGAGTTTTCTTGTTTTTTTCATAGTTAACGCTCCTTTTTAATATGTTTTCCGGCGGGGAGGCGATTATAGCCGTCCCCCCCCAGAATGTTGAAAACCTTTAACGAAAAGTTTTCATTTTTGACCTTTTAAAATTATTTTTTATTTGATACGGCGCTTTTTAATCGCCGTCTGATACGGTAGCTTCCGGCTAAAATTGCCATCATCACAAGCGCACCGCCTGTGTAGTAATAAACCTGAACGCCCTCTCCGCCGGTTGAGGGGAGTTCATAATCATCCGCAGCCTGCTTAGTGTTTCTAACGGTTACCGCAAGCCCGCCGTTTGAATTGAGACTTGACGCGTTTATAACGTAAGAGGTTTCGGAATCGCCATCGCTGAACTGATAGCTTACATCGTAGCCATCGAGGTTATCTTCTACAACCCAGTAGTAGTAGGTGTAGCCGTTTGGATCGTAAACATCGAGGTTTTCGATTGTCTTTGTCCAGCCGTCCGCACTGCCGCCGCTTATGGTTATTTCTTCATAGCCTGAACTGAATGTCCAGCCGGAGGCGTCTACTGTACTTGAAGCATTGCCTGTTTCAGCGTAAGCTGATATGCCCGCGCCGACTATCGCAGCACCTGCGTTTGACGAGCTTCGGAGTGAGTAGGAGGTGGATGAGGCGGAATTTACATAGATTATCAGCTTATCTACAGTTCCGTTGCCAACATATATACCTATATTTTGATTGTCACTGGTATCTGCAAACGAACACGGATTATCCCATGTATAAGAGCCGCTGGATCCAAAATCCTGACCCCAAGATATACCGCATCCGTACCAATTCACTGATACACTAGAAGATGCCTCTATAGCAACTTTATACGGGACTAAATCCTTTAGGATGCTGTCAGTTTTAAATGCGTTCAAATGATAATTATTATAAGCACTAAATCCGCTGCTCCCATTAGTAATCGTAATTGTTCCTGCTGTCTCATCATATGAATAACTATATGTATTACCATTACCTTGAGTATCAGTAACAGTGCCGGTAACTGTAGTTGACGGATTTTCCTGCTCCCCGCCTTCTTCATCAGATGTAGTCGTAGTAGTCGTGGTTGTGGTGGTTGTTTCTTCCTCTCCGGGAGTAGTTTCAGTGCCTGAATGAGTTATAACAACACTCTTTATATCTACACTATTACTATCATCGTTGAACTTAAACGAGATCGATGTAATATTACCTGTTTCTGTATCTCGATCACTCATAGTAAATGTAAGTCCGCTATAAGTGTATGTTTTAAAATAACTATCCCAGCCTTGGTAACTACTTATCGCACTGATACTGCTAAATGCTACCCACGAGTTGTTGCTATTGCCATTTATGTCATTTAAATAAACATTCAGACCGTTAGTATTTTGCAAATTTGAAAGCGTTACGGTAATAGATGTTATATTGCTCTGCTCATTTTCAGGAATATAATAAGTATATATTTCCGTACCTGTAACAGTTCCTATTTTATCAGGCTTAACAGTAACATCATACGTCGCCTTCACACCATCATTACGTGTAGCCGTAATAGTCACGTTTCCGGCTGCCACGCCTGTCACTTTACCTGTTGAATCAACTACAGCAATGCTTTCATCACTCGAACTCCATGTAAACGTACCATAGTTTGGCGAAGTGCTCAATTGAATGCTGCTGCCGGTTTCAACGCTTGTATTTCCGGTTATGGTAAAGCTGTTGGGAAGAGTTGCTGTGATTTCCTGAGTGAGTATCACATTACCTCCGGATTTAACCGTTATGGTAGATGTGCCGGCGTTCACAGCCTTAATATTTCCATTTCCGTCAACAGTCAGAACTCCGGTATTGCTTGACGAATAAGTAACATCAGTGAAGCTTTCGCCGTCCTTTGTTACTGTCAGAGCGCCGCTGTCTCCTGCTGTTACAGTAAAGTTTTCTTCGCCATTCAGCCAAAGCTTATATGCGGAAACTGTCACGTTTACGGTTATAGTGTCCGTTCCGTCGGTTACTGTAAGCGTTCCGCTGCCTGCCGCTATACCTGTAATAGTTATGGTCTTGCCGTCATCGCTTAAAGTATAGTCAAAGTAACTGTCAGAGCCTTCAGATGACGTAACAGTAACGCTCTTATTCGCGTTCACAGTCACACTGCTTCCAATTGTAACTCCGGCATCTGTATTGTCTACTTCAAGTATCAGGTTGATGTCCTCGGTATCGGTTCTTATATCAGTGTCATCAGTTTTCTTGACGCCCCGGTAAATCTTGAATGTTACCTTCGCTGTAGCATCAGGCTCAAAAGCATTGCCGTTTTCATCAAGCCAAACCTTTGTCAGCTGCATTGATACAGCCGCTGTATTTTCAATTGTCAGCTCACCTGCGCTGCCGTCCTCATTTGATGTAAGATAACTCGGAACACCATATGAGGTTGTATACCCGGGCATAGGATCTTCTTCGATTTTGTAGTAGAACGTATCGCCCTGAATATTCTGCGCCGGAAGATCTGTGTAGGTATATGTCCATACGCTGTCATTATCGCCGCTCTTAACGGGTTCAGGCATTGCAACGTCTGTTTCCGTCCAATTTTGAAGATCCGTACTCTGGAGCAGCGCCAAAGAAATTGAATCTCTGTTTGCTTCTCCTCCGGTGTCATTGTGCCACGTTTTAACAACGCTCAGACTTGTTTTCGGAATAACTCTTGTGTTGGTAGCCGTTATCGCAACGCTGCTGCCGACGGCCTGATCCTGATTGCTGTACGATACTGTAAATCCATCCGGCAGGCTGCTTTCATCGATGTAGTACTTCAAGGAAGTGTCAGTACTGTTTATATCAACTGCAGCTGTCCAGTTGTTGTTCGCGCTGAGAGTGACTGTGCTTACCTTTGCGGTTGTATAACTATTCGATATCACCGCACAAATATCTACAACATCTATTCCTTCTGTTCCTTTAATCAGTTTATTATAATCATCAATAAGGCCATTGACATAATCAGTATATTCTGCCAGCGTCATACTGCCATTCGCACATTTTGTACTATAGTCATTCCACCAGGTGATACCGTCAGTCGCAGTTCCGTCATCTTTTATACCGTCAAAGTGAGGAATCGTACCGACAATAATCTTAGCATTAGGCGCTTGAGTTTTTAACGTAGATAACAATGATGTCAAATTCGCATATGTCTGTGTCGGATTACTGCTTGCGGTAGTGCCGCTATGATGCAGATCATTGGTTCCGCCCATCAGGAGAATTATATTAGTTTCAGAGTCTATCTTGTCGTAATTGGTGTTGTATACAAAATCCAATATATGTTTGCCGGTTAATCCGGCATTTACAACTGCATTATTATTATCAAGAGTGTAACCTGCATTAATCAACAAGCTGGTCAGTACACTTGGATAGTCGCATCCGTATGTAGCGCCATATCCTTCAGTGATAGAATCGCCTAAAGCTACAATATTAAGCGTTTGAGATGTATCATAGCTTGA
>CAZINV010000034.1:0-398 GCA_964540685.1 uncultured Ruminococcus sp. | reverse complement strand
GCATTAAAGAAAGCATTGGCAATTGCAGCATAGCCGTCATCATTAGGATGGCATCCATCCGCATTATATAGATCTTCGTCATCTTTCGTAGCATCTTTCTTGCTATAAACATCAAGCGCAATCGATCCTATTCCGCTTTGAGCAAGTTCTTCGTCCGAAATAGCATAGCCATCTTCATCGACCCACTCTTTCTTAACTACAATAGCCTGCCTGGTGTTAGTGACTCTGTAGCTTGTCATAGTTTTCGAAGAGCTTATAACTTCATAAGACGTTGTATATTTGTTTGCGCTGGTCATGCCCGACATGTCTTCCAGAATATAGTAATAATACATATTCTGGTCATCGTCTTCCAAAGGAAGCCCTGTCCATGTGTACGTCCAATCGTTGTCGGTATTCAG
>CAZINV010000033.1:0-8288 GCA_964540685.1 uncultured Ruminococcus sp. | reverse complement strand
TGAAGAAAACCGAACAGGGACTTCTTACCGCGCCTGTATCACTTGGCGGAATTGTACTAGGCAAATATTTCGCAGCTCTTGCAATGTACACCATAGGCATAGCTATAATCTTTGTATATGCGCTTATACTCAGCTTTTTTGGCACTGTAGCATGGGGAATAGTTACTGCTAACTTTATTGCGCTGTTTCTTTTAGGCGCGGCGTTTATTGCTGTAGGCGTATTTGTTTCATCTATCACAGAAAATCAGTTTATAGCATATATTATAAGCCTTTTACTTATATTTGTGATGTGTATAGTTCAGTCGCTGGCAGGATTTGTTGAGGGCGCGAATGTTCCGGATCTTTTCCAGCCCGTAGTAAACGCTATTGCGGCATGCATGAACGCATTGTCTTTCTATAATAAGTTTTATGATTTTACGTGCGGACTTTTTGATTTGTCAAGCGTGCTTTTTTATGTAAGCACTGCTGCGATTTTCGACTTTTTAACGGTTCGCGTACTTGAAACACGCCGCTGGAGATAAGGAGGAAACAGGCAATGAAAGAAAAGGTGCAGGATACATTGGAAATCGGCGAAATGTCCGAAAAGCAGCGCAAAAGACTTAAAATGCGCAAAAAGCTTAAATACGGTTCTATAGCAACGGCCGTTACAGCGGTTGTTATAGTTGCGGTGATTCTTGTAAACGTGCTTGTAAGTATGGTTACAGATGTCCGTCTTGACCTTACGCCGGAAAATATATATGAAGTTTCCGATGAGACTATCGATTATATAAAGAATCTTGACAAAGACGTTGAAATTGCAATTTCCGTTGAACAGGATACTATTAAATCGCTTCTCGGAACAACAGAAATGATGGTAAGCGAAACTCTTTCAAAGTACGAGAGCTATTCCAGCCATATCAGCGTAACATATTTTGATACTACAAAGGATCCGGATATACTTTCAAAATATCAGACAATGTACGGCGGAGATATTGGTTCGGGCTGCGTTATAGTAACGTGCGGCGACCGTATTAAGGTAGGCAGTCTGCTTGATATGTTTGAAATTGACAGCGATATGTATTATTCATACATGTATGGCTACTGCTCTTTCTCAGACATCATCACAGGCTATAAAGGCGAGCAGATGATAACAAATGCCATTATGAATGTAACGGACGCAAATGTAAAGCGCGTGGGTCTTATTGAGAAGTCCAATGGAGACTATATATTCAGCCAGACTCAGGGCAATGTATACGTAATGGAGATGCTCAATTCTCTTCTTGATGACAACGGCTATGAAGTAGAAAGAGATCTCGATATTGCAACGGCTGAGCTTAGCGCTGATGATTATGACATTCTGGTGCTGCCAGCGCCTGTAAGCGACCTCAGCGTTGACGCTACAAAGCGCCTTTCCGAATTTATGTACAACAGCGGCGAGTACGGCAGATATATGCTTTATATTGCCGACTATACACAGGGGGACACCCCGAATCTTGACGCATTCCTGAAGGAATGGAACATTACAATTTCAAAGAGCATTGTAACCGATACTGAGGACAACAGCCAGGTTGTAAACACCTACGACGTATATTACAGCAGAGGTCAGTCAATGATTGCGCCAAGCGTGAATGTTTTGACAGATGATTACAGCGGCAGCCTTGAAAACACCTCTTTGCCTATTGTAGCGCCATTTGGCAGACCTATTGTAGAAGAGAATCTCAACAACGGCAAGGTTGTAATCCCGCTGTGGCAGACTTCTGAAAGTTCTACCGAAGTGCGTTTGAATGACAGCGATGTTTCAGAATCCGAAGCGAATGAAAACAAGGCTCGTACAGTTGCATGTATTGTTCAGAATCAGGTTAATGATGACGGCACTATTTATGAAAGTGATATGCTTGTGCTGACTTCAATGCAGATGCTGGATTATTTAATCGTATCTGATTCAGCCTATAATAACGGCGATTACGTTATCAGCGCGCTAAATACTCTATGCGGAAAGGAAGCAAGTACCGTTATAGCGTCTAAGAACGTATCAGCTTCAACGCTGGACATTACTACGAAACAAATAGACGTAATCAAGTGGATTGTGTGGATAGTTATTCCGCTTATTGTTGTAGCAGGCGGCATTGCAGTAGCTATTTGCAGAAGGAAACACTGAGAAACGCTTAGAGGAAAAGGCTTTTGATTTAAACAGAAAGGATTTTGCCCTATGAATAAGAAAATACTGGGACTTGCAGGAGGTCTTGTTCTCATTGCGGGACTTTCCGCAGCAGTTGCAGCGGTTTCAAATAAGCAGGCGGAGGATGAAAGCGTCAGCGAAGAGGAAAGCTCTGCGGCGGCAACTGATGTAAGCGCTGAGGAACTGGTACTTTCTTCTCAGGAAGCTGCCAATGCGGTTTCAATAGATGTAGAGAACAGCACAGGCTCCTACACTGTAGTGCGCACTGTGGAAGCCGATGAGGAAACAGACACAGCTGTCGAATTCGGAGTAAAGGGGTGGGAAAAGCTTCCTACCAATACGTCTCTTATAAGTACCCTTGCCAGCAATATGGCAGGACTTTCAGCAAGCTCTCTTGTTATAGAGGACTGTACTGATATGGATAAGTACGGTCTGGGGGATGACGCGGTAAAGGGAAAGATTACATTTGATGACGGCAGCACATTTGAATTCAGAGTGGGAAATTCTGTATCGGACGGGGAAAACAGCTATTTTGCAATAGAGGGAGACGATACGGTCTATGCCGTAAAGACCTCTTTGGTATCGAATTATAGCAATAAAGCCGAGAGCTTCCTGTCTCTGGTAATACTTGAAGCGCCTGCGGATGACGAGTATCCGATAGTAAACACGCTTACCATAAAGCGGGATGATATGGACGATGATATAGTTCTAACTTATTCTCAGGACGCAAACAATGAGAACACAGGAGGCACTGCGGCCACACATGAAATGACTTCTCCTATTGCGGCATATTTAAGCCTTGACCGCTCTACGGACATTATCACAGGAATGTTCGGCGCAACGGCAAGCAGTATTCTGAAAGTATATCCTGAAGAATCCGACCTTGCGGAATATGGTCTGGACGAGCCTTTCTGCACAGTAATAATGGATTGCGATGACGGCAACGCATACACTTTAAATATTGGAGACAAGTACACTGTGACCGATGAAGAAACAAGCGCCGTAAGCGCATATTATCCTGTAATGATAGATGGTACGGAAATAATATATGCCATGACAGCGGATAATTGCTCATGGGCAACTGTAGTGCCTACCGACCTTGCGTCAAGTCTTGTTCTTACTACTTACGTGTGGGATATAGATAAACTTTCTCTTAAGGCGGACGGACAGGAGGACATGAACTTTGTCGTAAAGGGCGAGGATAAAGACAGCGCGGTTGTAACTCTTAACGGTGAAGAGGTTGATTCGGAGAGGTACAGAAAGTTTTATTCTTTCCTGCTGCAAACCACAGCCGAGAGTACAGCCATTGGAGAAAAGCCTGTAGGAGAACCGGAGGCTACGCTGTACTTCATAACAAAGAACGGGAAAAAGGAACAGGAAATAAATTTCTACCGTCAGGACAGCTACAATTGTCTGATAACCGTAAATGGAGTATCGAGCTTTAAATGCAGGGCATCGTTCATTGATGTGCTAAAGGAAAACATGGAGATTTTTGGAACAGATGAGGATTTTGTCCTGACATGGAGCTGATGGGACACTGAGGACATAACCTCGCAATTTGCGCATATTGCCTTTTAAGACAAGTTCACAATGCATAAGTAGGAAAGGAAGGTAGGAATGCAGCAGGAATATTTTATGTATAAGGGATACCCGCTTGTACGCAGCGGAAATGCTATATATTATGGATATATGTCTGATCCGTATGTGGCTCAGCTGCAAATTATGCATAATACAAAGAAAAACGGGTTGGATGTGGCGGACAGGATAAAGGTGTATCAGATTTCTACAGATGAGAAGCTGAACCCTATGGAGGCTATTGTAAAGACCTCTGAAAGGGGGAGCTTATATGATGCTCTTGACCTTGCCAATGCATGGCTGGAACGTTCTGTGAACGGAAGCAAAACAGAAAAATAAATGAAAAAAGGCTGCCGTAAAGTTTAAATGCGGCAGCCTTGATTTATACCGTATTTCCGGGCATATGTTATATAATTTATATATAATGAACTTCCTGAAAATACAAACTGTAAGCTAATAAATGAAACCGATATGAGCAGACCTTGTATTTACAAAAGCTTTACAGAAAATAAAATTTACAATGGTAGATGTATATGGCATGTTTAATAGAAAAGAGGCTTTTCAAGCAGAAAATCATAGCCAAATGGCAGCAGTTAACATTAAATGGATAATTTATCCATAAAAAGCTTACATAGAAAATGGTTGATAATGATAATCGAATGTGGTATAATAAAAATGTAAAAAAGATACCTAAAGTCAGTTTGTAAAATAAGGATGGTGTTTTATATGAAGAGAGGTAAAATTATTGCAGGCATGCTTGCAATGTCTTTAATTGCTGTAAATATGCCTGTACAAACAGCAGATGCAGTTACGGTTCCGGGAACTGATTCGAGCTTTGACTATGTTCTGACGCTCAAACAATTATAAATTGGTACGGCTCTCTTGTAGCCTTGATTCCGGTTGACGAATTGCTTGAGGTTCACCATAAAACAATATATTATTGATTTAAACTAGAAAGGACTTGATTTTATGAGAAAATTAGTATCATTACTTACAGCCGTAACAATGGTAGGCGGTATGGCACTTGCAGCTTCTGCTGAAGGAGCAAGCTATGCGCTCGGCGACGTTGATCTGGATGGTATCATAACTGGACACGATACAGCAATGGTTTCGCGTTATGTTACAGAAGGAGATATTACTCTTACAGATTTGTAGCTGGAGCTTGCTGACGTAGACGGCGATGGAGAAGTAACTCAGGCTGACGCGGATAAGCTCTATAATGAGCTTCAGGAATACGTTCTCGGAGATGTTGATCACTCTAATCCTCCGCAGCTTTACGTAGATGGCGAAGTAATAGTAGGTCCGCGTGAGGAAAGCTATATTGATCTTAGCGATGTGGAAAAAGTCCGCTATATTCTTGCCTCAAGATTAAATGACGAAAATACTTACTTTGTTGGATCTACAGCTGTATGCTCGGATGTCAATTGCGATGGAGTAATTGATGTGTACGACGTTTATACTATTATGCAAATGTATGTCCGCACTGTGGCTGGTCTGCCGGTTTATACCGAAGGCAAGTATTATTATGAATTCACAGCTGAAGATGAACAGAATTTTCTGGATGATTATAATTATATTCATCCCGATGCCCCTATAGAGACGCTTTCCGAGTATTTCTCCGCAACGCAGGACGTGATTGACTATCTTGATTTTGACGAAGATGGCAGATTTGACTTGCAGGATATCAGTGTGCTTATGGACATCTATGTAAACAGAGTTGCCGGAACAGGTATTTATGGAAATTCTATCTATGAATATACTGACCTGAATCTGGACGGCGAAGTTGATTTGGATGATGTGCAAATTGCTATTAACATTTATGCAGAGAAAGTAGCCGGTCTTTTATAATCTGAACAGAATAAAGGCAAGCGCCGTATGATATTTGTGCGCTGCCGCCTTAAGAGTCAGCTGCCTGTACAGAAATGTGCAGGCAGCTTTTTGTCATATCGGGCTTATAACGCGCATAATATTTATAATGACAGGAGGTCATTTATTATGCAGAATCAGGATCAGAAGGAATTTGTCATAGCGCTTGCAGGAAATCCCAATGTAGGTAAATCCACTTTATTTAACGCTCTTACGGGTATGCGTCAGCACACAGGCAACTGGGCAGGAAAAACTGTTGAAAGCGCGTCAGGCCGCTGTATTTATAACGGAATGAAACTGGTTCTGACAGATCTTCCGGGAATATACAGTATCAGCTCTGAATCTGCGGAGGAAAAGGCAGCCAGAGATTTTTTGTGTCAAAAAAAGCCTGATGCAGTAATAGCGGTTTGCGACAGCACGTCAATGGAAAGAAGTCTCGTTCTTGCGCTTCAAATAAAAGCGATGGGACAAAAGCTTATTGTCTGTGCAGGACTCATGGACGAAGCAAAGAAAAAGAATATTTCCATAGATCTGGACAAATTAAGCGAACTTATAGGCGCGCCTGTAATTGGCATTTCTGCCAGAAGCAGGGAGGGACTTGACTCTTTGCTTGAAAGTGCAGGCAGGGTGCTCTGCGGGGAAAATGAGGAAGATAAAGGGTTCGGAGATACAGAGTTCTTTTGCGAATATGAAAATATACTCGGAGATATAGAATCAGCGGTAAAGCTTTCAGAAAAAATATGTGCGGAAACAGTAAAAACCGGCGGGAGCTGCGATAGCCGTGAAAGAAAGGCGGATCGTATCGTTCTTGGGAAATACACAGGATTTCCAATGCTTGTGCTGCTTCTCGGAGCAGTTCTTTGGATAACCATTGCAGGGGCGAACTATCCGTCCCAATGGCTGCAAAAGGCATTTGCAGTTTTAGGGAATGAACTTTATTCTCTGATGTCAGGCGTTCCATCGCAGCTTAGAGGACTTCTCATTGACGGAATCTATAATGTGCTTACATGGGTAATAGCCGTTATGCTGCCGCCGATGGCCATTTTCTTTCCTCTTTTTACTCTTCTTGAGGATTCTGGCTTTATGCCGAGAATAGCTTTTCTCCTTGATAAACGTTTCAGCAGTGCCGGCGCATGCGGTAAGCAGGCGCTTACAATGTGCATGGGCTTTGGCTGCAACGCAGCGGGAGTTACCGGGTGCCGTATAATAAATTCTCCAAGGGAACGTTTTATTGCAATACTTACAAATTCCTTTGTTCCATGCAACGGCAGGTTTGGAACGCTTATAGTGATTATAACGGCATTTTTTGCGTCTGCGGCCGGCGGATCGCTGCTTTCAGCGCTTTATCTTACACTGCTTATTTTATCAGGAGTGATACTGACTCTTTTAATGTCAAAGCTTTTGTCTGTAACTATTTTTAAAGGGGTGCCGTCAGCGTTTACACTTGAATTGCCGCCATACCGCAAACCGCAGATTTTAAAAGTGCTGATTCGTTCTCTTCTTGACAGAACTGTTTTTGTTTTGGGAAGGGCATGTATTGCCGCGGCGCCTGCCGGACTTTTATTATGGCTGTTTGCAAACGTAAAAATCGGCGGAGATTCCATTCTTGCAATTATATCGGATTTTTTTGAAATACCGGGACAATTTTTAGGGCTGGACGGAAAAATACTTACGGCTTTTATAATGGGATTTCCTGCCAATGAGATTGTTATGCCCATAGCTGTAATGCTCTATCAATCCGGAAACGTTCTTACGGAAACATCCGGTACTCAAGAACTTTTTTCCATACTTACGGCAAATGGCTGGACGATTAAAACAGCCATATGTATGATGGTTTTTATGATGTTTCATTTTCCGTGCAGCACAACGTGCATTACAATAAAAAAGGAAACAGGCAGCATAAAGTATATGTTTCTTGCGATGCTCATGCCCGCTCTTTGCGGAATTATACTTTGCAGTATTATTTCATGTATATTCAGGATTTTCTGTGCAATAATATAGAAGCAGCGCAGCAGAACTTTTTGTGCCGCTGCATAAATGCAGGGTACAGCCCTCAAAAAACAGAAAGGCGGATTTATAATGAGCAATCAGGAAAACCGTAACCAGAATAACCAGAATAACCAGAACAGCCAGAATAATCAGAATAATCAGAACAGCCAGAATAACCAGAATAATCAGAATAACCAGAATAATCAGAATAACCAGAATAATCAGAACAGTCAAAACCGCAGCCATAACAAAAATCAGTTCTAAGACCGTAAAAGCAGCAAAGCTTATGCCTTGCTGCTTTTTCATTTATTATTTAAATGCAGCAGCGCAACGGTTTTTTCGCAATGCTGACTGTATATTTATATAAATGGCAAAGTGTGCATACACTGTAGTAGAAACAGTTGGTGCATATTTCACAAAAAATAAAAGAAAAATTTTCTGAAAGAAAGGAGGGAAAATTTCAAAAACTGTTGATATTGTCAAAAATGTATGATATAATGTTATTAATATCGGCTTGACCGGTTCTTTAAAACAACACCGCATAATTCTGACGTGCGTTAAGCTGAAAGCGAAAATTTTGCGGTGCTGCATTAACAATAAATACAATAACAAAGGAGCTTTACTATGAAATTCGGCTATTTTGATGACGCCAATAAGGAATACGTCATTCAGAACCCTAAAACTCCCTATCCGTGGATCA
>CAZINV010000032.1:0-8358 GCA_964540685.1 uncultured Ruminococcus sp. | reverse complement strand
AAGATTCTCTTTGTTTCCATTAAACTCTTCGCTCAGATAGCTGCCCTCTGTAACAGCTTCCACAATAGTGCTTTCCTCGGGATAAACTTCATTCTGATACGGTCTGAAATAGCCGTTTATTATATCTATCGTCTCGTTCTTGTGAATCGAGTAGACGGATTGTCCCTCGTATACTGTACCCTCTCCGGGAACCATGTATATATTCACGCTGTCCATGGTAAGACGCTTTGATGCAAAATCCGCCAGCATACTCATTTCTGCAAGGGACAGATCTGTTGCAAGCCATTCATTTTCATATATAGTTTCCATTGCAGACATCATTTTTGTTTGTCCCATGCTTAAAAGCTTTTCCATTGCTGCTGCAAGAAAAATCCGCTGCGCCTTTACACGTCCTATATCGCCCTCATCGTACTCTCTTCTGAAACGTATAAACCATTCCGCCTGCTGACCGGTGAGGGTTTGCTCTCCGGCGGGAAGAACCTTATCAGCTTCGTATACGATTTCTTCAGGCAGTGTAATAGGAATTCCTCCTACTTCGTCAACTATATTTTTTATATCTTCACAATTAAGCTTTACATAACAGTCGATAATAATACAAAAGCTTTCCTCTATACAATTTACAACACGCTGAAGCTGCGTCACTCCTTCCTGCTGTCCGGAATAGTACACGCTGTTGAATTTATTCGTAGACGGATTTGCATAATCAGGCATATAGCAATCTCTTGGTATCTGCAAAACATTCATTGTTCCTGCAAACAAATCAAACTGAAAAATCCAGTTTACATCCGAAAGCTGCCCGCTTTCATCCATCCCCATAAATAAAACCGTATACTGGCCTTCAACTATCTGTTCAAGATCAAGTCCGTCATTTGTATTTTCCGTATCATTATCAGATTTAAGATTAAGCGCTTCCGCATCTTCAGCAGCGGACTTTTCAAGCTTCCCTTCCTGAAGTATAGCCGGCTGAGCATGCTTAACCGTATCAAGATAAGACATCTGTTCAACAACGACCTCGCTGCCGTTTACAGTACGATATGCTATAATAGGCATATTAATAACAAGCAAAGCTACTATAGCCGCACTTGCTGCGACAGATATTACTTTAAGACATATATTGATAATTTTCCCTTCTCCGCTGCTTTCCCGCTTTTTATTTCTTCTCATATTTGTTCACCTCATAGGACATCATATGTGATACGTATCTTCCGGAAACATAAGAGTATATTCGTTATACGCTTCAAGTGTATAGCACGGTATAACTGCGCAGCGCTTGAGCTGCTTCCTCATGGAATAGCGCAGCGCATACAGCATGCCTCTTTCAAGGCTATTAGAACATGCTTTTCTCATAGCGTCAACTCCGCTGTAACTTCGCTCCTCGGAAGTCATGTCCCCAAGATACACTATTTTTTCAAGGAGAGACATATTCTTTCTTCCAATAGTATGAAATCTAACCGCATTTAGAATATCTTCATCAGCAATTCCAAACTCAGTTTTCAGGAAATAAGCTCCGGCAACTCCATGCCAGACTTTCCAGGACTCTGCTTCCTCTCTGCAAAATCCCATTTCGCTTTTTACAGCCCATTCATACTGCTGCTCTTTCGGATCCTCTTTGCATATATCATGAACCATGCCTGCAAAATATGCTTTATCCGGATTTCCGCCGTAAAGCTTAGCAAGCTTTCTGCATTCCTTCGCAACATTCATAGTATGAATGTATCGCTCCTTTGAAAGACGTTCCTTTAAAAACGCCTGCATATCATGCACATCATACATATAACACAGCTGCCTCCATTCTTCATAAACCGTACAATTTATGTCTTAATATATATTGTACTACATTTTTCGGCAAATAGCAAGAACAATCTTCGCCTTTTTTTAAAAGCCGCCTTATTTCTGTTGAAGATATGGGAAATATGTCCTCACAGGCAATAGATACACTGCCATGTTCTGACAGAATCTCCGCCTGCCTGGCAAGCTCTTCACTGTCGCCCCGGCTTCTTGAAATGCATCCAATATCGCAAATTCTCATTATCTCCCTCCAGCAGTACCACCGGTCAAAACTCATAAGACCATCGCTGCCCATAAGAAGCACAAGCTTGTCAAGAGGATACAGCTTTTTCATATGACGTACTGTATATACAGTGTAGCTTACACCGCCAAGCGTCAGCTCATAGCCGCTCACACTCATATTTTGTTCTCCTTCAACTGCAAGTCTGAGCATGGCAATTCTATCGCCGTCCGAAGTGACATCTTTTTTATCCTGCTTAAACGGCGAAACTCTTGCCGGAACAAATATTACTTCATCAAGTCCAAAACATCTTACAGCTGTTTTCGCAAGATGCATATGTCCGCAGTGAACCGGATCAAAGCTGCCGCCATATATGCCGATTTTCCTCATATCAGCCTTTTAAGTCAATTACAGGATCCTGCGGATTGCGTTTATATAAAACAAGCCTGTTTCCTATGACCTGTACAGTCTCAGCCTTTGTACGTTCCGCCAAAATAGCAGCGGCTTCCTTTGCATCATATTCGCAGTTGTCAAGAACATGAAGCTTTATAAGCTCACGCTTTTTGAGTGCGTCTGAAACCTGCTGTACCAGCGTATCGCTTATACCGCCTTTCCCGATTTGAAAAATGGTTTCATATGTGCTGGCAATACCCCTCAGTTTTGCTCTCTGTTTACTTGTAAGCATGTCGGTTTTTCTCCTTTAAATATTCACTGAAAAGCCGCAGAGCTTTTCCCCTATGGCTTATTTTATTTTTTTCATCGTCTGTCATTTCGGCAAAGGTCTTGTTTCCATAACAAAATATAGGATCGTATCCGAAACCGTTTTCTCCTCTTTCTTCTCTGCCAATCGTTCCTTCGCAGATTCCTGTGAAAAAGTTCCTTTCGCCGTTTTCATCAATATAACATATTTCGCAGATAAATCTGGCCGTACGCTTATTTCCCGGAACATCTTCAAGTTCTTTCAAAATCTTGAGAGAGCGTTCCTTGTCACTTGCATTTTCTCCTGCATATCTATGTGAATACACACCGGGAGCGCCCCCAAGCGCATCAACAACAAGTCCGCTGTCATCTGCAATAACAGGCATATTAAGTCTTTCATATACAGCCGCAGCCTTTATCTCCGCATTTTCACGAAATGCAGTTCCGCTTTCTTCAACCTCAAAATCTGCACCTGCATCACGCTGTGAAATTACCTCCATTCCAAATGGCATGAGTATCTGCGCCATTTCACGAAGCTTGTTTTTATTATTGGAAGCAAGTATGACACGCATTATGCACGTTCCTCCTTTTCAAAGAGAGCATTTACGAAATCCTCTGCATGAAACGGCTGGAGATCATCGATTTTTTCGCCTACACCTATGAGCTTTACAGGAATGCCGAGTTCATTCTTTATTGAAACAATAATGCCTCCCTTTGCAGTACCGTCAAGCTTAGTAAGAACTATACCGCTTATATCTGCGGTTTCCTTGAAAAGTCTTGCCTGATTAACAGCGTTCTGACCTGTCGTGGCGTCTAAAACAAGCAGCGTTTCTATAGCGCAGCCCTCAGCTTTTGTGCTTATTATTCTGTTTATTTTGGCAAGCTCCTGCATAAGATTCTTTTTATTATGAAGTCTGCCCGCCGTATCGCAGATAAGCACATCGTATCCTCTTGCCTTTGCAGCGTCAATAGCATCATAAACAACTGCACCGGGATCCGAACCCTCAGCATGCTTTATAAGCTCCGCCCCTGACCGCTGCGTCCAGACTTCCAGCTGGTCAATAGCAGCTGCACGGAATGTATCCGCAGCCGCAACGATCACCTTTTTGCCTTCTGCTTTAAGCTGGTGGCAAAGCTTGCCTATAGTAGTAGTTTTTCCTGCACCATTTACACCAATAACCACTATAATAGACGGCTTAGTTGAAAGGTTAAGGCTTTGATTCTCTCCCAGCATTTCGCTCACTATTTCCTGAATAAGATCCATAATTTCATTTGGATCAGTTATACCTCTCTCTTTAACAAGCTTTTTAAGGGATTCGCAGATAGTTTCCGAAGTTTCAACTCCCATATCGCCCATTATCATAGTTTCCAGAAGTTCGTCAAAAAGATCCTCGTCAATTTTAGTAAAGCTGCCCAGAACATTCTGTATCCTGAACATCATGGATTCTTTGGTCTTTCTAAGCCCCTCACGGATTTTGGCAAAGATACCCTTCTTTTCAGATTCGTATTCATTCTCCTGTTTTATTTTTCCTGTTTCGGTCTCTGCTTCAAAATTTTCTTCAGGAGAAATAATATCAGCATTATCTTCTTTATCATTTTCAGATTTTACAGGAGCTTCTGTTTTCGCTTCAATATCATCATCATACTCTTCATTGCCAATGGCAGCAAGTTCCTCTACATCTTGAGTAAGCGCTGCAATCTGAGCCGCTTCCGATGCAAGCGCAATAGCCTCCGCACGTTCTTTTTCCGACGCTTCCTCTGCTTCCGCACGTCTGCGTTCTTCTTCTTCGCGAACAGCTTTTTCCCGTTCGGAAATCGCTTCTTCTATGTCTCCGGCAGGTTTCTCCAAAACGGCTTCTTCTTCCTTCTCCGCCGGTTCTGCCGCCAGTTCTTCCTGTTCCTCTGAAAATTCCTGCTTTTTCTTTACAAAAAAGCCTCTCTTTTCCTTCTTATTCTTTTTACCAAAAAAAGCCATATTTATACATCCTTTCTATAAATTATCAAATTCTTCCTGCTCCATCCGCAAAAGCTTTGACACACCGTCTTCCTGCATTGTAACACCATATAAAACATTTGCTTCTTCCATTGCGCTTCTCCTGTGCGTTACAAGTATAAACTGAGTCGTATCCGTAAAGCGATGAAGATACTGAGCGTATTTACGAACATTGCTTTCATCGAGAGCCGCATCTATTTCATCCAGAATACAAAACGGCGATGGACGAAGCTTGAGTATTGCAAAGTAGATGGCAATTGCCACAAACGACTGCTCTCCTCCCGAAAGCGATATAAGATTTTTAATGACCTTTCCGGGAGGCGCTACATGTATATCAATTCCGGATTCAAGCACATTATCCGGATCTGAAAGGCTGAGGTTTGCCTCTCCGCCGCCGAACAGATCTGCAAAAATTTCTTTGAAGTTCCTGTTTATCACCGCAAAGCTCTCTGAAAACAATCTTTGCATTTCTTCCGTAAGGTCTGAAATAAGCTTTTCAAGCTCAATTTTTGCATTTTCCGCGTCTTTCATCTGAGCGGTAAGAAATTTCCATCTCTCGGAAACTTCTTTATATTCTTCAATAGCCGCAACATTAACGCTGCCGAGACTGCGTATTTTTCCCTTTAAAGAAGCAAGTTCACGCTGTGACTCGCCAAGATCTTCTATCGGTTTTGCTATTACAACGGCTTCAGAGCGCGTAAGCTCATACTGCTCAAGAAGTCTGCGTATTATGCCATCATACTCATTCTGTAAAGAAATCTTTCTTTCTTCAAGGCGCGTAACTGTACCCGCATATTTTTCCTTTGCAGTATTTAAATCCTTCATGCCCTCCTGAACCTGACGTATCTGCCGGTTTTCCGAATCGTGCAATTCTTTCCAATGAACAGTTTCAGAAGACGCTTTCTGACATTTTTCTTCCAGACTTTTTATCTTCCTCCTTGACTGTTCAGCCTCCTGCCTTTTATCAGAAATAAGCTTATGATTTTCGGAAATCTCGTCTCTTATGCGGATAGCCCGCTCTTTGGCGCTTTTTTGCTGATTTTCCGCATTGTCAAGCTCTTTATGAAGCGCGTCTATGTCCTTTTCAAGAGCTGCCGTTTGAATGCGCATATGTGCCCGCTTCTCGGCAAGGGCATTCTGTTCTGTGCGAAGACTGTCTCGCATACCCTGAGTCTCATCCATATAAAGCTGAGTCTTTTGTATCTCATCCGATATACTTTTAAGCTCTGACTGCACTTTTTCATATTCAAGCTTTACCTGAGAAGTCTTTTCTCTAATCTCCGTCTGCTGCGTTTCCATTTCGCGCTGCTTTTCTATCGTTTGTTCTGAAAGATAATTTTGCTTTTCAAATTCAGCCTTAGCCTTCATCTGCTCAGACTGTGCTTCTCCGCATTCGTTTCTAAGCTTTTCAATAATTTCCTGCATTTTTGCGGTTTCCGCCTCTGCCTGAGCAAGCTTTTCTGAATTTTCTTTCTGCCGTTTATTAAGTTCTTCTATTTCGCTGCTGAGAACATTTATTTCAGTTTTTCTTGTAAGCATACCTCCGCTTCTTTGCGCGGAGCCTCCTGTAAACGAACCGCCGGCATTGATTATCTGTCCGTCAAGGGTGACTATCCTGAACTTGTATCCGTATTTTTTTGCAATATCAGAAGCATAGTCAAGATTTTCAACAACAGCTATTCTTCCAAGAAGCGAACGAACTATTCCATCATGAACAGGGTCATATCGTACCAGCTTATAGGCATAGTCTATAAAGCCGGGTTCATTTTCAAGCCCGTATTCTTCCATAACTCTGCCGTGAACAGAGGTAACAGGCAAAAATGTAGCTCTGCCCGCTTTATGCTGTGCAAGAAAACGAATCCACTTTTTAGCTGCCGATTCATCATCTACAATGAGATTCTGCATGGCTCCGCCAAGGGCAGTTTCAATTGCAACACCGCATCTTTTATCTGTTTCTATACACTGCGCAACAGTCCCGTGTACACCGTCAGGCTTGCCGTTTTCAGCTCTGAGAATGGCCTTTACACTTCCTGCAAAGCCTTCCATATTCTTTTCCATATCATTAAGAAGTTTCTTTCTCTGCTGCTTTTCGCGTATGGAAAATGCTATATGATTGCTTTCTGTCCGCAATGCGTCCGCCTGACCAAGCGCATCGCCGCACAGTTTCTGACGCTTTTCGAAATTTTTATTGAGTTTTGCAAGCTTTGCATCTAAATTTTCAAGAATTTTCTTCCATTTTTCCATTTCAGCAAGCTGTGCTTTTCCCTCTTCCGCAATTGCCGCAATACGCATACTTCCTGAAGCAATCTGCGCTGTGTATTCCTCATGGCGATGTATCAGTGTTTCACCCTGAACACGGTACTGTCCCTGTTTTACATACAATTCCTGAAGCTTCCGCCCTGTTTTATCAAAGCCTGTTCCCAGCTTTACAGATTTTTCTTCAAGCCTTTCCCAATCATGCTGAAGCTGCTCCGTTTCAACATGAAGCGTTATCTCCTGACGATGAAGCTTTTCTTCTTTTTCAAGCAGCTGATTTACATATTTTTTTGCATTATCTGACTCTCCGGATATTTCCTTTGCCTGAGACTCCAAAGCTCCCATATTTACAAGAGCATGCTGAACATCGTTCTCGCAAACGGCAAGAGATGCTGAAAGCTGTGCGGTTTCTTCTTCTGCACGGCGTATATCTTCACGAAGATTTTCTATACGCACACTGCTTTCCTGTAATCGTCTGTATCCGTCCTGCACCTTGATTTCAGCAGCTTCAAGATCTCTCTCTATATTCTCATATTGAGCCTTAGCTTCAAGCAGTTCATCTGACAGTGCATCAAGCTTTTTTCTGAGATTATCTGATTGCCGAATCCAAAGCGAAACTTCAAGCTGCTTCTGTTCTTCTGCAAGGGCAAGAAATTTCTTTGCCTTTTCAGCCTGCAATCGAAGAGGTTCAACTCTTCCCTCAAGCTCCGATGCAATATCGCGAAGTCTTGACAGATTATCTTCAGCGCTTGAAAGACGTTTTTCCGCTTCTTCTTTTTTATAACGGAATTTTGAAACGCCTGCCGCCTCTTCAAATATATCGCGTCTGTCGGAACTTTTGGCGCTTACAATTTCAGCAATACGTCCCTGACCTATAATAGAGTAGCCGTCGCGTCCCATACCCGTATCCATAAACAGCTCATTCACATCTTTTAGCCGCACAGATCTGCCGTTTATGCGGTATTCGCTTTCGCCGCTCCGATAGAGTTTTCGTGTAACGCTTACCTCATCCCCGTACTCATCGCCGAGAATACCCGAATGATTATCAATATTCAAAGTAACCGACGCAAAGCCTGTAGGCTTGCGCTGCTTAGTACCGGAAAAAATAACATCCTCCATCTTATTGCCGCGCAGTGTTTTAGTAGACTGTTCACCCAGTACCCATCTTACCGCATCGCCGATATTACTCTTTCCGCTGCCGTTCGGTCCTACTACAGCCGTCAGACCCGAGTCGAAATTCAGCTTAATTTTATCCGGAAAAGACTTAAAGCCCTGCAGTTCAAGTGATCTTAAATACATCGTATAATTCCTCTCCAAGTATTTCCGCCGCAGCGCCGGCAGTACTGCCAAAGCCTTTACAAAGGGATATCTTCAGATTTTCATCAGAGAAATCGCTTCTTTC
>CAZINV010000031.1:0-8390 GCA_964540685.1 uncultured Ruminococcus sp. | reverse complement strand
TTTGTCAAGCTTTTTTTCAAATTTTCTATAATTTTTTTCTTGAGGCAAATTACCGAAGTAAATTCCGCAGCGAAATTTTGGAATAATGCTGCCTTAAATAAAAAAATAAGATTTTTTTGAAAAATCACTTGACAAAATTATTATTCTGTGATACAATATATATCGTTGTGAGAAACGATGTGCCTGTAGCTCAGCTGGATAGAGTGACTGGCTACGAACCAGTAGGCCGGGGGTTCGAATCCCTTCAGGCACGCCACAACAAAAACAGCCGTTTGAATTTTTTCAAGCGGCTGTTTCTTTATCGTTTTTTTTATCTATTAACAAAAAAGCCAGCCTTGGGCTGACTTTTTACATAAAGCCGTCGGACGGTCTTTACGTTATTTAAAAGAATTATCTGCTTGCAAAATATGCTTCATAACGTTCGCCTTCATAAACATCTGTTGTCCCTTCCGGATAGCCGGAAACTTTAAAAGCAAATTTCTCATATCCCTGAACCATGATAAAGTAGCATCTAAAGGAATATGTATTTCCCGCTTCATAGTCAGTATCCTCTTCAAGCTTAAGAGATGATGTGCTGGAAAGACCGATATAAGTTGAAGCGCCATCCTTGCTTGGGAAGCCCGCACCGTCTGTGTTTTCTACACTGAGCGAGACTGATGGAGAAACTATGCCCCATTCCGCACTAGGGAAATCAGAAGGAACATTTATTTCATAATCAACTATGCAAATTTCACAGTCACTTGGGACTTTGAGATCGTCAACGTTTAACTGACCATATTCAGAGCTGCAGCTATTGTTAAGTTCAATTGCGTCATCAATATAAGCCTGATCCTCTGATGCAGTTGTTACCTTTGTGATTCGCATGTTTACATTGTGATATGTATCATCCTCAGCTGCATATATTCCGATGGATGCCCATTCGCCTAATTGAACCGGAGCTTCTTCAGTGGATTCAGAGCCGTCCATACTAACAGCAATATCTCCTGCTTCAGATTTTGACTCTTCCTTTTCAGCGGATTCCTCTGTTTCCTCTTCAGTTGCTTCTTCTGTAGTTTCTTCTTCAGACTCCTCTGCTGATTCCTCTTCTTCAGCGGATTCCTCTGCGGTTTCTTCTTCCTGAGATTCTGTAACCTGTGTATCATCAGTTGATGATCCGCTTTCATTTTCGCCGCATGCGGTAAACATTGAAGCTGATAATGCGAGAACCGCTAAAGAACAAATTACCCCTTTGATTTTCATTTTTGCAATCTCCTTTTAATAAAAAATTAATCAGGCTGGCACTCTGCTTTGCTTGCAAACGGCAGAGCTTTCTGACAGTGCTATTTTATCATAAAGTCATTTGCATGTCAATCAAATAAAATATAATCTGCTTTTTTACTAGTATTTTTCTTACCCTTTACGCTTTTTTCTGTTGAAATCTCCCTGCCTGCGAATTTTGCTGCTGCTCCTTCCGGCGCCGGACTTTGAACTGTATCTGCGGTCATGCCTGTCCTGTTTGCCTGAATGGATATTATCATTTTTACCGCCGCGTTCTTCGTGAATTTTTACAGATACCTTGCGACCGTTTATCTTTTCCTTCTGCATGGCGTCAAGAATAAAATCCGCTTCTTCTTTTGGAACTTCTACAGTGGTGAATTTATCATAAATATCAATTTTCCCGAAATCGCTGCCGGAAAGACCTGTTGCATCGACAAGTGCGCCAAGAATGAAGTTAGGCGCCATGCGTTCTTTTCTTCCCGCATTTATATGAACGCGCACCGTATTGCGCTTTTCGGTACGATTATTATTTTTTCTTACTATAGGGCGCGGCACATCAAAGAGCGGAAGTGTTTTCATTGTATCAGAGACCTGCTTGTTCAGAATGGCGCTGAGCAGTTCTTCCGCAGAAATTCCGGTATTTACGAGACTTTCGGCAAGCTTCCTTGCATCATCTGATATCCGGGCGCTGCAGCTTTCCAAAATACTTTCCTTCATAGACTGGAGCGTATTTTCTTTTATTGAATTTGAAGAGGGAATCTCAGTCTCTTTTATTTCCGCTTTAGTATATCTTGATATATCGCGCAGTTCAAGCTCCTGCTTTCTGCCGCTTATGATGCTGTATGCAGTACCGCACTTTCCTGCGCGGCCTGTACGTCCTATTCTGTGGATATAGTATTCATGATCCTGCGGAAGGTCATAGTTGAACACAATGTCAATGCCTTTTACATCGATTCCGCGTGCGGCAACATCTGTTGCAATCAGAATAGTGCTTCTGCCGCTTTTAAAGCTGTTCATCACCTGAGTACGCTGTGACTGCTTCATATCGCCATGCAGACCGATGGCGGGGAATCCGCGGTTTATCAGTGCTTCCGTAAGCTCATCAACCATTTTCTTTGTATTGCAGAAGATCATGGCGGACTGGGGCTTTTTATCAGTAAGCAGCAGATGGAGAGCGTCCGTTTTTCTTCCCATAGGAACAGATACGTAAAACTGCTCTATCGAATCCACTGTTTTTGACGCGCTTTCTATTTTAACTATAACAGGATCTGTCAGATATTGTTTGGTTATCTGTAAAATTGCGGGAGGCATTGTGGCAGAAAAAAGTACAGTCTGACGGTCTTCAGGCGTTTCTGCAAGGACAGCTTCTATATCTTCGCGAAATCCCATATTCAGCATTTCATCCGCCTCATCAAGTACAATTGTACGAAGATTATTAAGCTTTAAAGTATGCCTGCGCAGATGATCCAGAACTCTTCCCGGCGTACCTATAACAATATTCGCGCCGTTTTTCAGTGCATAAATCTGCCTCTCCATGCTTGCGCCGCCATATATTGCAACAGGCTTTACGCATTTTTTAAACTTGGCAAATTTGCATATTTCTTCACATGCCTGCATAGCAAGCTCTCTTGTAGGGCAAAGTATAAGAGCGTTTACATGGCGGCTCGAATCCTCTGTGATATTCTCTATAATCGGCAGACTGAATGCTGCGGTTTTTCCTGTGCCGGTGTTTGATTTGCCGATAACGTCGTGCCCTTCAAGAATCGGAGGGATAGATTTTGCTTGGATTTCCGTCATTTCCGAAAATCCGATTTTCTCTACGGCGTCCAGAAGTTCGCCGGAGAGATCTGTTTCACTAAACTGCATTTTAATTCCTTTCTCATGTTTTTCTGATTGCCATTTATTACTCTTCCTCAGGCATATTCCAGTTATGGTAAACGTTCTGAACGTCGTCATTGTCTTCAAGATGCTCAAGCAGCAGGTTCATCTTTTTTATCTGCTCTTCATCTGTAAGAGTTGTGCAGGTTGCGGGAATCATGTCTTTTTCTGCGGAAATTATGTTGTATCCTTTTGACGCAAGACCGTCTCTCAGGGCTGAAAGAGCAGCTGGAGCGCATACGATTTCTATAACGTCTTCTTCAACAGTCAGATCATCGGCTTCAAATTCAAAGCAGTCCTCCATGACAGTATCATCGTCAAGACCTGTATTTTCAATTATGACTACGCCTTTTTCAGTGAACATAAACGATACGCAGCCTGTTGTGCCGAGATTTCCGCCGTATTTGTCAAAATAGTGGCGCACATCCGCAGCTGTGCGGTTTTTATTGTCTGTAAGGCAGTCCACAATAACTGCGACTCCGCCCGGACCGTAGCCCTCGTAAATATTATTTTCGTAATTATTCTTATCACCGTCGCCAGCGGCTTTTTTGATAACACGTTCTATATTATCGTTCGGTACGTTATTTTGTTTAGCTTTTGCTATAAGGTCTCGGAGCTTTGCGTTGCTTGAAGGATCGGCTCCGCTTTCCTTTACGCAAACAGTTATCTCTCTGCCGATTTTTGTAAATATCTTAGCTTTTACAGCGTCGGTAGCCTCTTTGCGTCTTTTTATATTGTTCCATTTTGAATGTCCTGACATTTGTTTTAACACTCCTTGCTTAATAGTTTTTCATCAGCCTGACATATCATATCAAATAGTGCCTGCAGTCTATTGGTTCTGCCTGTCAGATAAAGATATCCGAATAGAGCTTCCAGACCGGTTGCTTTATGATAATCTAAAGCATTTCCGTTTTTGGGAATAGAGTTTACGGCAGCGTTTCGGCCTCTTTTGTAAATAGAGAGTTCTTCTTCATTAAGCTGCGGCATTATAAGTTTAGCCGCCGACGCCTGATAAGCTGCGCATACGCGCTTGATTTTTAAAGAGTGCAGCTTTGAAGCAGGCATATTGGCATTTATGAGAATATGCTCACGCATCATTGTCTCATAAACGCTGTCGCCGAGAAACGCAAGAGCAAGCGGACTGTACTGCTTTGCATTTATATCTGTAAGCGGCTCTTTCATATTTGGATTCGCCCTTTCATTTATGATATGAATTCAAATTCAAATCCGAGGATATTTACAGTTGCGCCTTCTTCAATGCCCATATTTTCAAGGGCATCAATAATACCGCTGCTTCTGAGGACTTTCTGAAAGTATTGGAGAGAGGAGTAGTCATCCATATTTACTGTGCGCATAATAGGTTCAATCCATTTTGCGTCTACATAGTAAATTCCGTTTTCAACTTCGATCTCAAATTTTCCGCAGGCATCTGCCGTAAGCTCTTCTACGGTTATCGGTTCAGGCTCGTATTTTAAAATAGGCGGAAGCTCAGAGAGCATTCTGTCAGCTGCATTTACAAGTTCGGAAGTTCCCATAGTTGTGGCAGCGGAAATTTCATAAAATGGAAGCCCTTTTCCCTCAATATACTTACGAAATCTTGAAATTTGTTCCGGCTTTGCCGCATCGCATTTGTTGGCGGCAACTATCTTGGGACGCTTTGCAAGATCTTCGCTGAAATTCAGAAGCTCTTTTTCGATTTTTTCGTAATCATCAATAGGGTCGCGCCCTTCGCTTCCTGAAACGTCTGCAACATGGATAATCAGACGGCAGCGTTCAACATGGCGGAGAAACTCATGTCCCAGACCGACGCCTTCGCTTGCGCCTTCTATAAGTCCCGGAATATCCGCCATAACAAACGATCTTTCCTCGCCAAGGCGTACAACGCCCAGTACAGGAGTAAGAGTTGTGAAATGATAATTGGCAATTTTAGGCTTAGCCGCGCTTACAACGGAAATAAGAGTGGATTTTCCCACGTTTGGATAGCCTACCAGACCCACATCGGCAAGAAGCTTTAGCTCCAGTGTAATTTCAAATTCCTCCCCCGGAAATCCCGGCTTTGCAAAACGCGGAATCTGCCTTGTTGATGAGGCAAAATGAATGTTTCCCTTGCCGCCCTTGCCGCCTTTTGCAATTATCTGAGGCTCATTTGTTGAAAGATCAGCCATAATTCTGCCTGTGACGGCGTTCCTTATGACAGTTCCTTTTGGCACTTTTATTATAAGATCAGGCGCACTTTTTCCCGTACAGTTTTTAGCGCCGCCAGGTTCGCCGTTTTTAGCCGTATATTTTCTCTTGTAACGGAAATCTATGAGAGTAGAGAAATTATCGTCTGCCTGAAATACGATATCGCCGCCCTTGCCGCCGTCGCCGCCGTCAGGACCTCCTGCCGCCACATATTTTTCACGGTGAAATGAAACTGCGCCGTCACCGCCGTTTCCCGCTTTAATTTTTATTTTCGCCTTATCTACAAACATGAAATTATACCTCTCAAGTAATGTTTGGCTTCTAAAAGAAAATCCCGAGACAGCAGCTCGGGATTTTCGTCAGATTCATTGGAATCGCAATTATTCGGCAGCGTATACGCTTACCTTCTTGCGGTCACGGCCCAGACGCTCGAACTTAACTGTACCGTCAACCGTCGCGAACAGTGTATCGTCAGAACCGATGCCTACACCGTTGCCAGGGTGAATGTGCGTACCTCTCTGGCGAACCAGAATATTGCCGGCCTTTACAAACTGTCCGTCAGCTCTTTTAACGCCCAGTCTCTTGGATTCGGAGTCACGACCGTTCTTTGTGGAACCTGAACCTTTTTTATGAGCAAAGAACTGCATACTAATCTTAAGCATGTTATATTACACCTCCGTGTACGTTATTTTAATAAACTTTGGAAAGTCCTCTTTCAAAAGTTCCGAATGAAGTCTCAGTCCCTCCAGTATTTTTATACCTTCAGCAGAGGTATTTGCCGGAAGCATTATGGATATAGAATTTTCACATACGCTCACATCGGCATTTATATGAAAAATTTCAGTCAGCATGTTCGCGGTAAGCTGCACAGCAGAAGAAATGCTTGCGCATACTATATCTTCGCCTTTCGCAGCAAAGCCTGCATGTCCGGAGAGTTCGGCGCCGCAAAGACAGCTGTTTTGCCGAAAGAACCGAATACTGATCATTATGCGTTTATAGCTTCGATCTGTACTTGAGTATACGGCTGTCTGTGACCCTGTTTTTTCTTTTCGCCCTTCTTAGGCTTGTAAGTCATAACAGTAATTTTCTTAGCCTTGCCGTTCTTCAAAACCTTTGCGGATACAGACGCGCCTGCTACATAAGGTGTACCTACGGACAGACCCGCATCTGTGTTTACTGCGACAACTTTATCAAATATTACTGTGCTGTCAGCTTCTGCACCAAGCTTTTCGATAAACAAAACATCTCCAGCCTTTACCTGATACTGTTTGCCGCCTGTTTCAATAACTGCGTACATTTTTGGCACCTGCCTTTTCTTAAGAACTCGCTGCCTTGGGCGAGAAAGCTCTCTTTGAACCCAACGCATGCGGTTTTATTATTATACCACACATATGATTCTGTGTCAAGAAATAATTGTAAATTTTTTTATTTTGAAAAACTTGGCTGCAAAACGCTTTACAATAAAGAAAATTTGTGATATAATTTAAGTGCAAATGGCTTCTGCCTCTTAGACGGCGGGTTTTTTAGCGCCGTTTTAATAATTTAATGAAGCGCCTTTTGCAGCGCAGACTGCAATCTGCCGCAAGCTCTGTTCTTTGCAGGCAAAGCGGAGCGCTCATCTGACTTAAGGCTGCACCGCATAATTCCCGCTTTCAGATCGATGCGCATCAGAATTATCCGGTATTGTCTTAAATGAAAGGAAATTTTATATGGAACAGCATAATGAAAAAAATCAGCAGCAAAAGCGTGTTGTCAAACGCCGCCGCGTGCGTTATGATCGTATTTTTATTGCGCTTGCTGCGGTTATACTTATATTCATACTTTTTTTCTCATGTACTTGCAGCTGTGTAAAGTGCGTCCGCTCTTCATCTGATGAAAATCCGGAAGCATCAGATGCGGAAACTCCTTCTGAAACCACAGCCGATGCTGCAGGCACAAGCGAAAATACTGTCAGCACCGTTGACGAATCCGCCAATTCAGCGGTTTCCGTGACAGCTAACAGCGATGATGTGCACAGAGGATCTCTTGTTGTTGTAAATGCAAGCTATTCCTACTCATTTCTGTCAGGCGATGTGAACTTGGTAAGCGTTGATGAAAACAGCAATTCAAGCTATACTGTTGACAATGCCGACATTTTGCTTGATGAGACGGCAGTATCTCATCTCAATGACTTTATTTCTGAATTCAACACTGTTACCGGTAAGAGCGATGTAAAAATTGAGAGCGCTTATCGCAGCAAGGAAGAACAGGATGAAAGGTATTCAAACGGCAGTTCTGTTTTTGCGGGAGGCTATTCCGATTATCACACAGGGCGTTCTTTTGATATCTGCATTTCGGCGGATGGTATGGAAAGCTATTATGTTCCAAGCGGCAATTACGAATGGATAAATGACAATGCCTATAGATATGGGTTTATTTTACGTTATCCTGAGGGCAAGATGGATGCTACAGGCGTAAATCCGCGCTCCTATACTTTCCGTTATGTAGGGCTTCCCCATTCATATTATATGTATGAAAATGATCTTTGTCTGGAAGAATATGTGGAACTTATGAAGGAGCATACCGCTGCTTCGCCGCTGACCGTTGATACCGGAAGCGCTGTTTGGACAGTGTTTTATATTGAACTTGCCGCTGACGGAGTTTCTGCCATTAATCTTCCCAGCTGTCAGGAATACAGCATTTCGGGAGATAACATAGGCGGCTTTATTGTAGCATATCATTGACTGCACGATAATTGCTTTAATTTTAAATTAGTAAAAAAGCGGATTTTTGCAAGCCGCTTTTTTTATTTTTAGAGATGCTGCTTTTATTATTTATTTATTTATTTATGAATTATGTAAAGACTTGATATGTAGGCACGACAAACTCTTTTTCAAAATTTCAAAAAAATTGAATAAGCACTTGCAAAACGAAGCAAAATGGTGTACAATATATGTGTATGGCGCAGTACGCCAAAATACTGGTATTTTATAATGAAAGGATGTAAAATCAAATGGCAGGTTTAAACAAGGTTACAGTAGAAGATATTAATGTAAAGGGCAAGCGGGTTCTCGTTCGTGTCGATTTTAACG
>CAZINV010000030.1:0-8551 GCA_964540685.1 uncultured Ruminococcus sp. | reverse complement strand
CGCCAATGAATTAGCGGCAGAGTATGACCATAATGCAATAGATCAGCTGCATTTGCTATATGCATTACTGTCGCAGGATGGCGGCCTTATTCCTGAGCTCTTCAAGAAAATGGGCAAGGAAACAGAAAGCATAAAGCAGGCTGTTATGGTAAAGCTAAAGTCAATGCCTTCTGTAACAGGTTCCGGAAGAAATATGGATAGCGTTTACGTTTCAAGAGATGCGGATAATGCGTTTTCAGAAGCGGAGAAACAAGCAAATCGTATGAAAGACGAGTATATTTCTGTGGAGCATTTGATGCTTGGACTTTTTGAAGCTCAAAATCGTGACATCAAAGATATATTTAAAACTTTTAATATTACAAAAAATGACTTTTTAAAGGCTCTTATGGAAGTAAGAGGCAATCAGAGAGTAACGGGGCAGAATCCTGAGGAAACGTATGATGTGCTGAAAAAGTATGGTCAGGATCTTGTTGAACTGGCAAAAAACGGTAAACTTGATCCTGTCATAGGACGCGACAATGAGATAAGAAATGTGATACGTATTCTTTCACGAAAAACTAAAAATAATCCTGTGCTTATAGGAGAACCGGGCGTTGGCAAAACTGCTATTGCTGAAGGTTTGGCTCTTCGTATTGTAAGAGGGATGTTCCGGATAACCTCAAAGACAGAAAAGTATTTTCACTTGATATGGGCGCACTTGTAGCAGGTGCAAAATATAGAGGTGAGTTTGAGGAAAGATTTAAGGCAGTTCTTTCTGAGATAAAGAAAAGCGAAGGCAGGATCATACTGTTTATTGATGAATTGCATACTATAGTAGGTGCTGGGAAATCAGACGGTGCAATGGATGCCGGCAATCTTTTGAAGCCAATGCTTGCAAGAGGTGAGCTTCACTGCATAGGAGCTACAACGCTTAATGAATATCGCCAGTATATCGAAAAAGACGCTGCTCTTGAAAGACGCTTTCAGCCTGTACTCGTTGAAGAGCCGACTGTAGAGGATGCTGTTTCAATACTCAGGGGACTGAAGGAAAGATATGAAGTATTTCACGGGGTGAAAATACAGGATCAAGCTCTTATTGCAGCAGTAACTCTTTCAGACAGATATATATCAGATCGTTTTTTGCCTGATAAGGCTATAGACCTTGTAGATGAAGCATGCGCACTTATTCGTACAGAAATGGACTCTATGCCTACGGAGCTTGATGAAATTCAGAGGAAGATCATTCAGCATGAAATAGAGGAAGCAGCGCTAAAAAAGGAAGACAGTGCAATTTCGCAGGAGCATCTCAAAGAGGTTCAGCAGGAACTTTCTGAAATGAGATCTCAATTTCATGAGATGAAAGCCAAATGGGAAAATGAGAAGGATGATATTTCTAAGGTGCAAAAGCTTCGTGAAGAGCTTGAAAAAATCGGTGGAGAAATTGAACGCGCTGAACGTGACTATGACCTTAATCGCGCTGCAGAGCTTAAATACGGTAAACTTCCTCAGCTGAAAAAAGAACTTGCGGAGGAAGAAGCAAAAGCTGAAAAGGCAAAAAATGAGGGAACGCTTTTGCGCGATAAGGTTACGGAAGAAGAAATTGCAAAAATTGTTGCAAGATGGACAGGTATACCTGTATCAAAACTCATGGAGGGCGAAAGAGATAAGCTTCTTCACATGGAAGAAATACTTCATAAGCGTGTTATTGGTCAGGATGAAGCTGTGCGGAAGGTGAGCGATGCTATTCTGCGTTCACGGGCAGGTATTCAGGACCCTAACCGCCCTCTTGGTTCGTTTTTGTTCCTTGGTCCGACAGGTGTTGGAAAAACAGAACTTGCAAAGGCACTTGCAGAAGCTTTGTTCGATGACGAAACAAATATTGTTCGTATAGATATGAGCGAATATATGGAAAAATACAGTGTAAGCCGCCTTATCGGCGCACCTCCCGGATATGTAGGCTATGAAGAGGGAGGCCAGCTTACAGAAGCAGTGCGCAGAAAGCCGTATTCTGTTGTGCTTCTTGATGAAGTGGAGAAAGCGCATCCTGATGTATTTAATGTACTTTTGCAGGTGCTTGATGACGGACGAATTACAGATTCACAGGGCAGAACTGTAGATTTTAAGAATACTATTATTATTCTCACGTCAAATCTTGGCTCGCATTATATTCTTGACGGAACGTCTGAGGACGGAAGCATTTCTGAAAGTGCAATAGCAAATGTTGAAGCACTGCTTAAACAGTCTTTCAGACCTGAGTTTTTAAATCGTCTTGATGAGATAGTATTCTATAAGCCTCTTACAAAAGCAGAAATTTACCGTATTGTTGACCTTATGCTTGAAGAACTGAAAAAGCGCCTTGCAAATCAGCAGCTGGGACTTGAGGTGAGCGACAGAGCAAAAGAATATATTGTTTCTCAAGGCTATGATGTGAATTTTGGAGCAAGACCGCTCAGACGGTTTATACAGCAGAAAGTTGAAACCTTAGCTGCGAGAACCATTATTGAGAAGAATCCGGAAGCAGGCACAATTATTCATATAGATTTGAGCGAACGTGGACTTATAGTCGAATAATAGCAGGGATACGTGTATTTTTCAATAAAAATTCACTCAAAACACAGCCATATTCCGTGCAAATGTCAGTTTTCTCCGAAAATCTTGACAAACTCAAAATAATAGTATATAATGCCATTAGACTAAATTTTTGGAGGAAACAATAATGACAAAGGCAGAACTGATCCAGGCGATGCAAGCAAAGAATGAATGCACTAGGAAGGATGCAGAGAAGGCTGTCAACAGTGTATTTGCTGTAATTACAGAAGCACTGTCTGCCGGAGATAAGGTAACAGTATCCGGCTTTGGCGCTTTCGAGGTGCGCGATCGTAACGCCAAGGAATGCAAAAATCCTAAAACCGGTGAAATCATTCAAGTACCGGCATCTAAGGCACCTGTATTCAAGGCAAGCAAAAATTTAAAAGAAGTTGTAAATAAGGACTAATAGTCAGGAGGATTAAAAATGGCTACAAAAAAGAAAACAACTGCTGTTCAGGCTAAAGAAACAGCAACGAAGGCTACACAAGTAAAGGCAGCTGCAGTAGGAGCAAAGGAAACTGATGTTAAAGCTGCGCCAGTAACTGCAGAAAAAGCAGCTGAAACAAAAGCAGCTGCAAAGAGAGTCAGCAAAAAGGTAAGCATAGAGCTTCAGTATGCAGATAAGTGCGTTGATGTAACATCACTGGAAGGTAAGGCTGTAACTGCATGGGCAGAGGCAACAGGTAATGCAAAAACTGCTGCAAAGTCTATTAATCTGTATGTAAAGCCCGAAGAAAACAAGCTTTATTATGTTATTGAGGGTGAAGCCGGAGAAATAGATCTTTGATCTAAAATTTGTATTTTAATATTTTAAATAGAAAGCCGTATTGTTTGTAAAGACAATACGGCTTTTTGTTCTATATGGATTTCCTGAAGCATAGTATTAACCAGAAAGATAGGAGGTATGAATGCTATGGATACATGGACAAGATACTTTTCGTATCTGTCTCCAAGAATTAGGAGTGCGGTTCAATCAATGCAGCATGGTGACATTGACAGGCTTCAGGAGATAAGAATACGTGCCGGAAGACCTTTGGCAGTAACCGTAGACAGCAGGGAGCATTTTCTCATGATAAGCGGTAATCTTACATCATATCCTGAACAGGCTATAAAAGTTACGAAGGCGGAGACAGAAGAAACCTTTCGAAGCGTATGCGAATATTCAGTTTATAGCTTTGCTAGGGAACTTAGAGAAGGATTTATAACGCTGAGAGGCGGAGCTAGGGTCGGTATATCCGGCACAGCTGTGTATGATGGAGGAAAGCTTTCAGGAATGCGTGATATAAGCAGCTTATGCTTTCGCCTTCCGAGACAGGCTGTAAACTGCGCGTCAAAGCTTGTACGTGAAACGGTTGTAAAATTCGGAGGAGGAGTCCTAATAGTAGGAAAAGCAGGAAGCGGAAAAACAACTATGCTTCGCGATATATGCAGAATTTTAGGCAGCAGTTCGAGGGTATCTCTTATTGATACGAGGGGTGAAATTGCGGGTATACTTCATGGTATACCGCAATACGATATAGGAGCGCATACAGATATATTTGACGGCTTTCCGAGAAGCAGCGGTGCAATCATGGCACTTCGTGCAATGACTCCGGAATACATAGTATGTGATGAGATAAGTACTTGTGAAGAAGCTGACGCGCTTTTACAGGTCTTTGGCTGCGGTGTAAATATTATAGCCTCTGCTCATGCAGGCAGCATTGACGATATTATAAAGCGCAAAACACTTGAGCCTTTAATAAATGAAGGAGTGTTTACCTGTGCAGCATTTCTTGGCGACGGGGCAAGGCTGGGTAAACTCATATCAGTGAAAAGAATAGATGCTTTATGATAAAAATGATTGGAATTATATGCATTATTGTGTGCGGGGCAGGAATCGGCGCACATGCTTCCGGAAATTTGAAGAAGCAGGCAGAATTATGTGTTTCTGTGCATACGTTTTTAAGTGAACTTGAAATCCTTATGAGGTACAGCGGAGATACACTGTTTTCACTTATATCGGAGCTTTCCGAAAGGAAAAGGATTCAGGAACTGACTTTTCTCATGCACGCTGCAGAGAATATGTCAGATGGAATGCCGTTCTTATGTGCATGGGAAAAGGCTCTTTCAGAAGATAAAATTCTTTCATGCGAACTTGCAGAGCTTCTCATGACACTTGGAGAGAGCCTTGGCACAAGTGATATAGATGGGCAGATTATGTGTATTGAAAGGGCAGAAGAAGAGCTTTCCGAAATATATGAAAATGCGCTCAGTCAGAGCCGCAGAAAGGGTAAGCTTTACCGTTCCATTGGACTTCTCGGAGGAATGACAGCAGCATTGCTGCTTTGTTGAAAGAAAGGGAATATACGTGGAAATCGACTTGGTTTTTAAAATAGCAGGAGCAGGGATAATAGTTGCAGTGCTTAATCTTGTTTTGCGGCGTGCGGAACGTGAAGAACAGGCGATGATGACTACGCTGGCAGGACTTATAGTTGTTCTTATGCTTATAGTTGATGAAATAGCTGACCTTTTTGAAAAGATAAAATCGGTGTTCGGATTATGATGAGTGATACTGTAAGTGCGGCAGCTCTTTGTATAATAGGCGCAGTAACAGCACTGCTATTGAAACGATATTGCCGTGAGCAGGCGATGTTTTCTTCTATTGCAATATGTGTTATGGTAACAGCAGCCGCTCTTGCTTTTGCATCTCCTGCTGTAGAACAGCTGGAAATTTTATTTGAAAAGACAAGTCTTGACAAGTCCTGCTTTAAATCGCTTATGAAAGCAGTGGGAATATGTTATATGACCGGTATAGCTGCTGATATATGTCGTGACAGCGGAGAACAGGCTCTTGCCTCTGCTGCTGAAATATGGGGCAGAATTGCTCTTCTTGTTCTTACTGTGCCAATGATAGATTCGATTCTTACGCTGATAACAGGAGTACTTCAATGAAAGGAATTATAAAAAAAATTACAGCGGTACTTTTATGTTTGTTTTGCGAATGTATTATGATGTGTTCTGGAAACTGCGCTTCTGCGGAAGAGACGGACTATGAGATTTCAGAAGAAATCATATCTTCCAGCGGCGCAGATGAAATTACGGATAACGTGTCTTCTGATGTTCAGAGTGTTCTCCAAAAGTACAATATAAGTGTTGATAATCCGGATTCGGTTGACGGATTCGGCATATGGGAGATAATAGAGCTTATATGCAGTACAGTTACAGCAAAGCTGACTTCTCCGTTTCGCGTTTTTCTTTCTCTTACAGCTGTGATAATTTTTACGGCTTTTGCTGAGGCATCCAAAGGAGGACTGAGAGGAAATACAGATCATATGAGCAATCTTATAACTGCAATTGCAGGCGCAGCTGCAGTAATGCCTGATTTATGCAGCTGCTTTTTAAGAGTACGTGAAACTATTGCGCAAAGTTCTGATTTTATGACAACTTTTACTCCTGTATTTGCAGGAATAATAATAACAAGCGGAAATCCCGGCACAGGTCTATGCTATAATACTGCTGTTTACGCTCTTGTAAATATTATAATTCAGGTTATTGATAAAGCATTGCTTCCTCTTTTGAGCATGAGTCTTGCACTATCTATAACCGATTCCATAACTCCAAACGGATCAGCGGGAGGTTTGCAGCACCTTATGAAGACTATTGTTACATGGACTCTTGGATTCCTTATGACAATATTTATAGGGGTGCTTTCAATTCAAGGTGCAGTTAGAGGGTCAACTGATACTTTTGCTTCAAAGACAGCCAGATACGTTGTGTCAAATTTTGTTCCATTTGTAGGAGGAGCGGTATCAGATGCGTATAGTACTGTTTTGGGCAGCCTTAAAATACTGAAAAGCTGTACAGGCTTTGTAGGAATAGTGACACTTTGCATTTTGTTTTTGCCTGTTTTTGCAGAGCTTATGCTATACAGACTTGCACTCAGCGGTGCTGCCGCTATATCCGAGCTTTTCGGTGTATCGAATTTTACAAAACTTCTTAGGGGAATTGAGCTTACGCTTCGTATGGCATTTGCAGTGCTTGTATGTTTTTCTGTGATGTTTTTGGTAGCAATAGCATTAGTACTTGTGCTTACAGGCAATGTGTCTGCATAGGAGGAAATTAATTTGGAAGATATTAAGGAAATGGTTTTACAGATAAGTGTGCTGAGTATTATAATAGGCATAGTAACTGCAATAAAGCCTTATGGAAAATTTGATTCTCAGCTGAAGCTGTTTACTTCATGTCTAATGCTTATAGGGATTTTTGCACCGTTTCTTGGAAGTATAAAATATATGGATACTGATTTTTTTATAAGTAATGCGTCTGAAGAAAGTGTGCAGAAGCTTATAGATGCAACCGATGAAGAGGTGCTTCGAATTGCTGAGAAAGAGCTTGGAGATACACTTAAACTTAAACTTGCAGAGGAATCAATTCCATGCAGCTGTATAACTGTTTGTATGAATACAAATGAAAATAAAAGCATAGATATTATCAGTGTTACAGTTGTAAGCACAAAAGCAGAGGAAGCAGAGCGTATGCTCAAAAACGTTCTGGGAGAGGAAGTGACGATATATGCTGAAAGAAGTTTTTGAAAAATTAAAAGGGATTATGAACAGCGAAAAATCTGTGAAGTTAATTGTATTTGGCGGAGTTGTCGGACTTACATGTATTTTGCTGTCATCATGGATTTCTGATAATGAAGAACAAACTGAAGAACTTTCAGCACAGGCATCAGATGAAACATATATGACTGAAGAATCACAAAGATATGCAGAAAAGCTTGAAAAACGACTTGAGGAAATGCTTTCCCAGATTGAAGGAGTAGGTTCATGCAGCATTATGGTAACTGTTGCAGGCAGTGTATCTTATTCTTATGCTCAGAATGCTGAACAGCAGCTCAGTGAAAACTCAAGAGAAATAAAAAATCAACATGTAATTTTGGATGAAAAAACAGGCGATTCAGCACTTATAGAATGTGCAAATAATCCAGAGGTTGTGGGAGTGATTATAGCTTGTGAAGGAGGGGAGCACAATGTGGTAAGAGAAGAGATAGTCAATGCTGTTGGAGCCGTTTTGAATATTCCGTCTAATCGAATATGTATTACAAAAAAAATTAGTGAAAGCGGGGACTGAACATGAAAAAGCCATCATTTATTATTGGAAAGAAGCAGATAATATTGTCGTGTTTAACACTTATGCTTGCAGTAGCGGTGTATGTAAACTATGCCATTACAAAAGACGGTGCGGAAACATCTCCTGCGGATACAGCCGGCATGCAGGATAATGTGTCCTATGGAGATACAGAATTTGTGAATGCATCGCAGACTGATATTGCAAATTCAGTAAATGATAACGAAAAGACAGAAACAGAAAGCAATACCGAAGAAATAACTGCAGAGGAAAATGAAGAAGAACAAATAGATGAAATACCTTCGGCGCAGGAAGAAGGTCAATCTGCGGAGGAATATTTTGCACAGGCGCGGCTTGAGAGAACATCTAGCCGAGATCAGAGCGTCGCAACTCTTCAATCTATTATGGGAGGCGGCGATAGGACTGACGATGAATTTATCACTGATGCAATTGCTGCTGTTGAAACATCAAAGCTTATAGAAAGCGAGAGCAACATAGAGTCCATTGTAAAATCTATGGGTTATTCCGATTGTATTGTATACTTAGATAACGACAGCGCAAAGGTTGTTGTGCAGACAGATGGGCTTGATTCGGCAAAAGCTGCGGCAATAAAAGATGTAATTTTAGGTGAAGTTACAATTCCAGCAGAAAATATCAGACTTTTTGAAGTGAAATAGTTGTAATCTTAGATTTTTTTTGGTATAATAAAAATATGTAACCTGTAGTAAACAGGAAAGTTGAATAAAATATTAACGGGATGGCGGTTTGCTGCTTAAAATTCAGCAGCATTCCTGTCTGCCGTATGAAATTTAATACAGGAGGTAATTATGACAGGTAATGCAGCAATAACAAGGCATGAAGTCCGTGAATGCGC
>CAZINV010000029.1:0-8803 GCA_964540685.1 uncultured Ruminococcus sp. | reverse complement strand
AGAATCCATATTTTGCAGTGTATAATGCGCTTATAAGCCGAAGCACAGTATTTGAATTCAAACCGGTTCCGCCGGAAGAGCTTGAACGAGCGGTTAAAAGGGCTTTTAAGTGTATGCAGCAGCAGCTTGGAGTACATCTGAGCATTGAGGACGGCATATGCGAGTATATAGCAAGAGGCAGCGGAGGGGATGTAAGAAAGGCGCTTAATACTGTGGAGCTTAGTTCTATCGCGGCGGAGCCTTGTGAAAACGGCAGTCTTGTAACAATGGAAACCGCTGTTTCGCTTACTCAGCGCAGCAATATGCGTTATGACCGTGACAACGACCAGCACTATGATCTTTTGTCAGCTCTTCAAAAATCCATACGCGGTTCTGATGAGAATGCAGCTCTTCACTATGCGGCAAGACTTATAAAAGCAGGAGATCTGCTTTCTCTTTGCAGACGGCTCCTTGTAATTGCAAGTGAGGATGTAGGGCTTGCATATCCTCAAGGGATTGTTGTGACAAAAGCATGCGTTGACAGTGCCTTACAGCTTGGATTGCCGGAAGCAAGGATACCAATCGGAGAGGCTATTGTCCTTCTGGCAACTGCTCCTAAGTCAAACAGTTCATATCTTGCCATGGATGCAGCCATTGCCGATGTTGAAAAATACGGAGCGCTTGATTTCCCCAGACACTTGCAGAATAAGCATTTTGACGGCGAAGGCGCAAAAATAAAAGGGCAGCACTATCTCTACCCTCACGATTATCCTGGCCATTATGTAAAGCAGCAGTATCTTCCCGATGAGATAGCAGATAAAGTCTATTATGAATTTGGCGAAAATAAGCAGGAACAGGCTGCTGCAATGTATCGCAGTAAGATATTGTCCTATTCAAAATAAAATAAAGGCAGCACCGTATAATTTCCGCCTGATGGCTTTGTACAGTGCTGCCTTGATTTTGATTTAAATCAAATTGATTAACGCGTTTGCTTCATGATTTGAGTTGAAAAATAGTATTATTTACACTTGTTCAGCGATCTGATAAATAAGCTGTTCGCTCTTTTCCCAGCCAAGACACGGATCTGTAATAGATTTACCATATATACCTTCGCCGATTTTCTGCGAACCGTCTTCAATATAGCTTTCTATCATAAAACCTTTGACCAGAGAGCGAATATCATTGTTATGACGGCAGCTGTGGAGCACCTCGTTGCATATGCGGATTTGTTCGAGATATTTTTTGCCGGAATTTGCGTGGTTAGCGTCTACGATAACCGCTTTGTTGGCTAGATTTTTCTTGCTGTACATTTCATATAAAGATATAAGATCTTCATAATGGTAATTCGGGCGCGAATGTCCGTTTGAATCAACATATCCGCGGAGAATAGCATGAGAAAGCGGATTTCCGTCAGTGCGTACTTCCCAGCCGCGGTATAAGATAGTATGTTTAGCCTGAGCTGCGACTATGGAGTTTATCATTACGGAAAGATCGCCGCCTGTGGGATTTTTCATGCCTACAGGAACATCAAGTCCGCTTGCCGTAAGCCTGTGCTGCTGATTTTCAACAGAACGTGCGCCTATAGCAACATACGACAGAATGTCAGACAAATATCTGTAATTTTCAGGGTAAAGCATTTCATCAGCGCATGTAAGACCTGTCATTTCAATAGCTTTTGTGTGAAGATGCCTCATTGCGATAAGACCTTCCAGCATGTCTTCTGCCTTTTCAGGATTAGGCTGATGCACCATGCCCTTATATCCTTCACCGGTAGTACGGGGCTTATTTGTATAGATTCTAGGTATCAGTATGAGTTTATCTTTAACTTTTTCCTGCACCTTAGCCAAACGGCATACATAGTCGAGTACAGCGTCCTCTCTGTCGGCGGAACATGGACCGATAATGAGAATTCTTTTATCGGACTCGCCTGTAAAAACTTTCTTAATCTCAGCATCACGCTTAGCTTTTTGCTCTACAACTGCTTTCGGCAAGGCAAATTCCTTTTTCAAATCCAACGGAATGGGAAGTTTCCTTATAAAATTCATATTCATTGCTTTTATCTCCTTTTGCACTTTAGCGCTATAAAACTGCAAAGCATTAAAGTATATTGCATATTTATATTATACCTTTTTCAGAATAAATGCAAGTCTTTTTTTCAATGTTCAAGAAGAATTCAGATTCTTGAAACATAATACACAAATTCGCAAGATATTATGTTAGACGGCGCCGCATAATTCTGATGTGCAGATTACGCAGTGATTTTTTCTTTAGATAGTAAAGAAGTAATGAAGAAATACTTTGCGCATTGCAAGGAGGAAATTTGCCATATAAAGAAAAAAGAACAAGCAGAATTGTACATAAGGCTGAAAGCGGGAATTATTCGATGCCGCATATATTTATTTTAGCACACAGCAGAATAAAAGTCAATATGTGAATTGAGAACTTATGGAGCAGCAGTGTTAAGGCAATACAGGCAAAGCTGCGGCAGCACAGCCGCAGCTGTTTTAGCGGGGAATCGCATTCTGCCGCTGAAATTCTGAAGTGCCTTTACGTCTCTTAAACGGCGGGGATATATGCGAACAGGTTATAAGATAAAGCAAATAAGTCCGCCGCAGCCTTCGTTTATGACGCGTTCGAGTGTTTCCTGCAATTTCATTCTTGCCCCTATGGGCATTTTGCCAAGTTTGCTGCGCAGCCCTTCTCCAACAAGTTCATGGAGGGATTTGCCGAAGATATTGGATGTCCATATTTTTGTGCTGTCCTCTTCAAACCCATCGAGGAGATACATTATAAGTTCTTCACTCTGCTTCTCCGTACCTACAATGGGACTTACAGCTGTGTTTATAGTTGCTTTCATAAGGTGAATGGACGGCGCTGAAGCCTTTAGCCTTACGCCATATTTTCCGCCCTGCTTTATTATTTCAGGTTCTTCCAGAGACAGTTCGGACAGCTCCGGCATTACGATACCATAGCCTGTGGACATAGCTTCTTCAAGGGCAGGTGCAAATCGGAGATACTTTTTCTTTATTTCGCAAAGTTCTGTAAGAATACTCATAAGCTCACCGTCCGAATGAAGCTCCAAACCTGTTTTTTCTCCTAGTATTGTATAAAACAGCTCCGGAGCAACTTTAACGGATATTTTAGCTGAGCCTGTGCCGAGGTCAGTATCAATAAATGATACGTTCTTTATATGTTCACAAAGTTCCGGCAGCTTTTCAAATGCTTTAATGTCACGTACAGCTTTCATTTCCTTTGCAGTTTGGCGTATTGAGGAAAATACAGCTTCACGCAGCCAGTGGCTGCATTCAAGGCCGCTGAGCCAGCCGGCAGTACATATTTGCACTTCACGGAGAGGAAAGGAGTATAGAAGTTCCATCAATATTTCCTTTATATCTTCATCGGAAAGGTCAGGGCAGCATACGGGAATGACTGCGGCTTTATACTTCTCCTTTAGCTTTTTTGCAAGCTCCTGTGCAGCATTTCCTTTAGGGTTGGTGGAATTCAAAAGTATTACAAAGGGCTTATTTATTTCTTTAAGTTCATTTATGACACGCTCTTCACATTCTTCATATTGGTTTCGCGGAATATCGGTAATACTGCCGTCTGTTGTTACAACAACACCTACTGTAGAATGTTCTGTTATAACCTTTTGAGTGCCTGCTTCAGCTGCCATGCCAAATGGAATTTCTTCATCAAACCATGGCGTCTTAACCATCCTGGGAGTATTTCCTTCCATATAGCCTAACGCGTCCGGTACTATGTATCCAACGCAGTCAACTGCTCTTACCCGCAGATGGACTCTGTCTTTGAGAGTTATAGTAGCAGCTTCTTCCGGAATAAATTTAGGCTCTGATGTCTGTATTGTTTTACCTCCGGCTGATTGGGGAAGCTCCAGCGCAGCGCGTTCCTTTTTGTTTTCATCAGATATATTGGGTATTACCAGCTTTTCCATAAGCTGCGATATAAATGTAGATTTTCCTGTGCGAACAGGACCTACAACGCCTATATAAATGTCACCGCCTGTACGTTTTTCTATATCCTCATAGAAGTCATTCTTCATAAATTCACACACCTCCTTAATGTACAATAGGGATCAGCAGCATTTCCGATTTTGTAAGGACGTCTCCGGTAAGACCGTTTTCCTCCATAACAGCGGAAACCTTTGTGCTGCATTTTTTTGCGATGTCCCAGATATGTTCTCCTGCTGTGCCGTAATAAAGCCTGAGAGCGCAGTCTCTATCACAAGCAGGAACGGTTTCAGAATTCAGATTTATTCCTGTAACTCCTGTTGTATTTGTTACTGGATATGCTGTTCCGCATAGCTTAACGCTGCATTTTATTGAAAGACTTCCGTCCGCACCAAGATGATACGATGAATCCAATGGTTCTGCGTCTGCAAATACAAGCATTTCATCTGCTCTTATACTTATAGGCAGAAGCTCTTCAAAAGCTTCTTCACGTTCAAGAAGTGCAGCGGATCCATCTGTATTTCCCGTAAGAACGCTTGTGCACAGCATACCGCATACACGTATTTTCCCCTGCTGCGCAATGGGAGTTATGCTTACATTCTTCATATGACAGTGCAGGTCATATATCTGCTCAGGGGCGCTTTCACCGCTCCCTATGGCTGCGGTACATGTAAATGTTTCTGAAATAGAAACCGGAGCCGCTGAAATTTTAAGATTTTCTGCTTCGCAGGTGCATCCTGTTTTTGTGGAATACGCATCGGTTACAATAGGAACGGATCTTGACTTACATGCAGTGCACATAAGGCGTACTTCTGCGGTGCATGATAGGGTACGCATATCACTGCCGGAAGGCTTTGCTTCAAAGTTTATTATCCGTGCGTCTGCTGTTCCTGAGAACGTCTCATCTATGCCATCCAAATCAATTATCTGGCTGTATGGACACATCGAAAGGTGCATTGACTGTACAGAAGAATCCTCACCGCTGCCTGAACGGTACAGTATATCCGCAATTATTTCGCCGCGCAGAACCAGTTTTCCTGCAATAACGCTGCATTCTCCCTGAACAGCCCGAGCGCTGCATCTAAGAATAACTTGTGCAGGAGGCTTTGAAGCGCCAAGGTCTATATCCTCCGAAAGAGTTATATTTCTGGACGTTCTTTTTATTTCCGAAACTGCCGTTATGCTTTTTTGCTGCAATTGAAGTCCTGATAATTCGCAGTCATCATTGTCTCCTATGTTACAGATTACTTCCTGCATACGTTCAGCGCTTATTCTTGTTCTTATTGAAACAGCTCCGCGAACGTCCAGTCTTCGTTTTCCGGTTGCACGGCAGTTCTGGTAATCAGTTTTTACATGGAAGTATACGGCACTGCCGGGACATTCAGGCACATCAATGGTTTTGCTGTAGACTGCATTTTGTGAAACGCAGTGGAGAGCGGGACTGTCTTCGCTGCAATAAATGACGCGTATAAGTACGCTAAGCTCGTAGCTCAGCTTATTTCCCGAAATCTTGTAGTCAGTAACGGACGCGGCAGCCGTGCAGCATATCACGCGAAAAATCTCAGGGTCGTAATCAGGCAGCACAAGGCTCTGTGTGAAGTCCTGTTCCTGTACTTCGTCAAGGATAATTTCTGTTACCGGCAAACATTCAGTGCAAACTTTGCATTCCATTTGGTTTCCTCCTTGTACATTGCTTTTTGTTAAGTATATGCGGAGACGCGTAAACATAGACCTGAAACCCGTTTAAATCATAGCAGTTCATGAGCCTGCCGCAGACTGCGGTCCGCGAATCATAATCATGGCGGTATTGTCTTAGACTGCATGGACTTTTTATTATAAAGCATAAGCAAAGTAAAACTTTTTAAATTTAAGTAAAAAAATTACGTTAATTATTGAAAATATTGAAGTAATATGATATAATAATAAAAATAACCAATTAAATTTGCAAAGGAGAAATTTATTATGTATATTATTGTAAAAGAAAACGGAATGGCAAAGAGAATAGTGAATACTGCAGCATCTTCTGCGATTACCATTGATGAGCTTGGAACAGGAGCAGCTGTAAAATATGTTGTTGCCGCTTACTACGGCGAAGATTCAAAGGGCGCAAAAAAGCAGATAGCTATTGATAAGTTTAATACATACGATGAGGCACAGCATCTTCTTACTCAGATTTCTACCTGTATTTCAAACGGTGAGAGATCATGTATAGTACATAGTAAATAGAGATAGTATTTTTACTGCTGCATAGGAAAAGCAGAAGCTGAGACTAGATTGCTAAGCTTCTGCTTTTTTATTTTATGCTGTTTGAATTAAGCTTTGTACATGGCATGTGTACGCAGCGGCACTGCCTTTATTCTGATATTCCTCTCAAAATCACTTTTTGACCGCCTTTAAGATGTATGGAGGCGGTACAATAATGAAAACTTTTTGCGGCAGGCGTTCTTGTTATCTTTACAATGGATATATTTTGTTTGTTTGCATTTACCGTGAAAAACGAAAGTCCTTTGCTGTAGCGGAATGTTATTTTTTTATCGCTTTGAGATACAAACTGAATGCGAAAAGTTATAAGCCTTACAAGCAGAAGCGCAGCTGCAGGAACGAGCGCTATTCCAGCTAAAGGAAACAAGATATGGCTGGTATATGGTTTTGCATATGATATTATAAGCAAAGATCCTAAAATAACGGCTATTATTGTAATAGGCTGCCATAGAAAGCACTGCCATCCCATTTTGTTTGAAGTGATTTTTTTATTGTGACCTGCCAGAAGGGCGGAAGAGTTTGCGTACTTTTCGGATACCATTGGAACAAAGAGGGTTTGACGGTCATTTGCAGGGGATGGATATGTTATAAACAGAGAAGCCTTTGCTGCGATACGGCTTAAAAATCCCTGCTTTAAAATGATGCACTCTATTGAATGGAGATATATGTGTTCATGCCTTCTAGGGAAAAATCCGGATAAGATCATGATGCTGTCTTTATTTACATAAGTGCGGAATCTCGCGCAGCTGATGATATTTACGATAAAAGACAGCAGACGGCAAAAAATCAATATTATAAGTATGAGAATAATTATTTCGGGAACAGCACGGAATATTGAAGCGGCAGCGCTGCTCATTTCGCTCAGAGCTTCTGTAATATGCAGCTGTTTCAGTATTTTTCCCGCCGCATTTCCTGCTTCAAGGAAAAAAGCGGCTATATAAAGCGTTCCCGACAAACTGCTTGAAAATAAAAAAGAGTGCAGCAGCACTGTAAGCATATTTACTTTGTAAGAAAAGAGGGATGAGCTGTTCTTTTTGCAGAGAGGTATCGTCTCTGAAAGCTTTTTGCAATCTTTTTTTCTGAGCCAAAGAACTGTGCTTCCGGACGATTTTCCGACTATGGTGTCTATTTTTAAGAATGAAAGATTAAGTATGAAAGGCAGATTTATATACGATTCAGATACGGCGGTGATTTTATCAAAGGGAATTACTATATGTTTCCGCATAATAATACCTTGAATTAATATGAATTGACCGCTGTTGAAATAAAAGCGGCATGTAAGCCATCTGAGCAGAGCAAATCCAAAAATGAACAGTATTACAAGGATATCCAACCACGCTCCCTGAAGCCATTTTGCAATAGCGTCAGGGGAAAACGGTATAAGAACAAGGGAACGAAGAAGCGGAAACAGAAGAAGCCACAAGTTAAGCGCACAGTATCTCAATATTTTTACAGGATGTTCACGCTTCATTATTTTGCCTCCTCCTTGTTTGATATGCTGCCGCATACAATGTTCAATATTTCTTCGGCATCTTTAATACTCAAAAACGGCAGAACAAGCATGCTGCCGTAAACGCAAAGCACCGTGAAGTTAATTCCTGTATATTTAGAAAAAGGTGTTTTTATGATATATGCAAGCTCAATGGCGGAGCGGTTAGCACGTCTTTCATTGGATATAATAATGCCGCTTTCTAAAATTACTGTTTTTTCGTTTATATGAATACATATTTTTTTCATTGACAGCGAGATGTATATAAGAACAATAACATCAAGAGATATCAGAACAGCTGCTGCAATATGCAGAACCGATTTTACGATTGACTTTGCAGCTGCTATAAACAGTATAATTGAAGCTGCAACAGTCAATAAAGACAAAGTAAAGGCGGCACTGAACGGCGGCTTGTATTTTTTATTCATATTTAAACTACTCCTTGGTCTTAGACGGCTTTATTTTGTATAATCATATTATACACTGAAATCAAATTTTTGTCAATATATACAAAATATACAAAAGCAAATATAAATTAAGCGTTCCTGCATAAATTTAAAGCAGAGTAAATAAAGGAAATGTTTGAATACAATGCGAAATATGTTGCAGAAAAGCGGGGGTATATTATGCTTGAAAGAATAAACAGCTATATATGGAATGCCGGATTGCTTATACTGCTTTTGGGAACCGGGATATTTCTTACAGTTAAAACAGGGTTCTTCCAGATTCGCGGTGCAGGGTATATTTTTAAAAGCGTAAAGGCGTCTCTAAAAAAAAGCGGTTCTTCGCAGTGGAAAGTATCTGCGTCTGCCCTTTCCGCTTCTATGGGTACAGGAAATATTGTAGGTGTAACAGCTGCTCTTGCAATGGGCGGCGCAGGAGCTGTCTTTTGGATGCAGGTATCCGCGCTTTTCGGAATGATGCTTACATATGCGGAAAATGTACTTGCGGCGCGCTTCAAATGTAATGAAGGCGATGGCAGAATAATAGCAGGAGCAGCGGCTTATCTTAGATATGGACTTGGAAGTAAATCTCTTGCTTTTGTCTACGGCATCTTATGCATACTTGCATCTCTCGGAATGGGGGACATGACACAGAGCAGTGC
>CAZINV010000028.1:0-8912 GCA_964540685.1 uncultured Ruminococcus sp. | reverse complement strand
TAATAGATATTGCGTCTACGCAGCTTCCTGACGGCGGATGTTATCACCAGTACCAGCCTCTTACAAAGAAGGGCAACTCCGATATCGGCGGAGACTTTTCTGATGATCCGCTGTGGATGATTCTTTCCGTTTCCGCGTACATCAAGGAAACAGGAGACTGGGCTATTCTTGACGAGATGGTTCCTTATGATAATGACGAATCCAAGGCTCAGCCTATGCTCGACCACCTAAAGGCTTCATTCTATAAGATAGTAAACAACCTTGGTCCGCACGGTTTGCCCCTTGCTATGCGTGCCGATTGGAATGACTGCATCAATCTGTCGTGTTACTCCGATACACCGGGCGAGAGCTTCCAGACATACACCAACCCGAAGTTTGCTGCTGAAGGCGGTTACTCAAAGGTTGCTGAATCTGTTATGGTTGCAACGCTCTTTACATATACAGGACCGAATTATGTTGCTATTCTGAAGCATCTTGGCAGGGACGATGAGGCAGCTGCCGCACAAGCTGAGATTGATAAGATGAAGAAAAATGTTATGGATCATGCATTTGATGGAGACTGGTTCATAAGGGCATATGATTCTACAGGAGCTAAGATGGGTTCAAAGGAATGTGAAGAGGGCAAGATCTTCATTGAACCTCAGGGCTTTGCTGTTATGTCTGAGATAGGTAAGGACGAGGGCGCAGATATCAAGACTCTTAATTCTATTGACAAGTATCTGAACACCGATTTCGGCTTGGTACTGAATAATCCCGCATTCACAAAGTACTATATACAGTATGGCGAGATTTCCACATATCCGGGAGGATATAAGGAAAATGCAGGTATTTTCACGCATAACAATGCATGGATTATTTGTGCAGAGGCTTATGCAGGCAGAGGCGATAAGGCATTTGAATACTACAGCAAGATTGCTCCTGCATTTACAGAGGAGACATCTGATATTCATAAAACCGAGCCGTATGTATACGGTCAGATGATTGGCGGCAAGGATGCAGGTTCTGACATCGGCAAGCCGGGCAACCACTTTGGTCAGGGCAAGAACTCATGGCTGACAGGTACAGCTGCATGGAACATGGTAGCTATTTCTCAGTACATTCTTGGGGTACAGCCTGATTTTGACGGTTTGAAAATCGACCCGTCCATTCCGTCTGCATGGGATGGCTTGTCTGCTACAAGACAGTTCAGGGGCGCAACGTATGAAATCAAGGTATCCAATCCTGATCATATATGCAAGGGCATCAAGTCTGTAACTGTAGACGGCAGTGCTATTGAAGGCAATGTTCTTCCGGTATTTCCTGAGGGCGGCGTTCATACTGTTGATGTTGTTATGGGCTGAGTTCAGCGCATTGTTAATTACAAATTGAATAAGTAAAGTTATGGGCTGATGCGGTTTATTTGTACTGCATCAGCCTTTTTGTCTGATTATTTAGCAAAACATTTGAAAATCTGCAAACATATTCCATAAATAACGGATGCAGCCGTCCCGTAAAGTATGACAGGACCTGCAATGGCAAATATTTTTGCTCCGACGCCAAGTATCCATCCTTCTGTACGCGCTTCGATTGCGGGTGCAGCAACTCCGTTTGCAAAACCGGTTATAGGTACAAGCGTTCCTGCCCCTGCGTGTTTTGCGATTTTCTCATACCATCCAAGACCTGTAAGCAGTGCGCTTGAAAATACAAGTATCACCGATGTCCATGAGCCTGCTGCTTCTGTTTCCATTCCAAAATATTCAAACAAATTAAGAAGGACTTCGCCAATCAAACAGATTCCTCCGCCTATAAGAAATGCAAGGGGTATGTTTATATAGCTTTTTGACTTGGGAGCAGACTTTTCAGTCATGTTTTTATAAAGTTTAGGTGTGATTTCCATAATATTCCTCCTGTAGGAAGCTGTATTTTATTTATCCTTTGGCTTAAAGACAGCAGCCGCAGCCAAGCCGAAAAGCATAGCGGCCGTAATACCTGCAGATGAAGCGGTAAGTCCGCCTGAAAATACTCCAAGCCAGCCTTTTTCGTCTACTGCTTTACGTATACCCTCTGCAAGGAGATGGCCAAATCCTGTAAGAGGTACTGTAGCACCGCCGCCGGCAAAATCTATAAGCGGCTTGTAAAGTCCCAATGCAGATAAAAGCACTCCTGCAACTACAAAGCCGGTGAGTATACGCGCAGGTGTAAGTTTAGTAAAATCGATGAGTATCTGACCAATGGCGCAGATTGCGCCGCCAATAAGAAAAGCCCATAAATATTCAAGCATAAGCCTATTCTTCCTTTCCGGATACTATTTCCGCAAGATGTGCTATTGACGGAATGCTTTCGCCCTGCTGAACCAGCATAGGCGACATAAGGGCGCCTGTTGCGATGAAGAGCATACGCTTTATATTTCCGCTTTTTACAAGAGGCAAAAAGTGACCGCATAAAAGACTTCCTCCGCAGCCGCAGCCTGAACCTCCGGCATGCGTATCCTGAGTATCAGCGTCAAACATCATAGCGCCGCAGTCATGATAGAAGGGATTTATCTCATAGCCTTGTTTTGCCATAAGCTCTAAAAGAAGTTTGCCGCCTATTTTTCCCAGGTCGCCTGTTACTATGGCGGAATAATCTTCAGGCAGCTTCCCTGTAGCTCTGAACCATCTTGTAAGTGTATCCGCTGCTGCCGGAGCCATAGCGGCGCCCATGTTGTTTGCGTCTGTAACTCCAAGGTCGGTTATTTTGCCTATACACGCGCCGCAGATTTTAGGTGCGCCTTTTGTCTCCGTATCGAGTACAACAGCTCCTGACGCTGTGCAGGTCCACTGTGCTGCAGGCGGTCTTTGACCTCCATATGAAAGCGGAAAGCGGAATTGTCTTTCCGCAGTTGAAAAATGAGATGAGGTTGCGGCGGCGCAGCGTTTTCCGGCTCCGGAGCTTAGTATTAGGGAGCCGGCTATAAGACCTTCCGCCATAGTTGAGCAAGCGCCGAAAAGTCCCATAAAGGGTACGCCAAAGGGACGCAAGCTGTACGTACTTGACGTACACTGATTTATAAGATCGCCTGCAAGAATAATGTCAATATCATCGGGGCTTAGTGAGGCTTTTTCCATGGCGAGGTAAATGGTTTCCTGCTGCATACGGCTTTCCGCCTGTTCCCATGTTTTTTGACCGAAATGGCTGTCGGTTTCTATTCTGTCAAAGCATTTGCCCATAGGACCTTCGCCTTCTTTTTTTCCTGCTACCGCAGCATATGATGAAATATATACAGGATGTTCCATGAGGAACACTCCTCTGCCAAGTCTTTTTGCCATGCGTATTCACTCCTTTTGAGAAATTTGCTTTATGAGATTACTCTTTGCAAAAATAAGTATATTATTTGCGGAAATATGCGGTACTTTATATATGACCTATTATTACATTGAAGTATTTCAACTTTTTTGGCAAAAGTTTTCTTAAAAAAGTCGAAAAACAGTCTTTCTTTTTTTTTTAAAGTGTAGTATAATAATAAATGTATAACTAATACTGCATAAACATGAAAGGAACAGCATTTTCCTATGAATATTTCCAAAAAAGATTTACATAAAGCCGAGTTTGCGCTTGGCATAGACATTGGTTCCACCACGGTAAAAACAGTTATTCTCGATAGAAATAATCAAGTGGTATATTCTAATTATCAGAGACATTTTTCTAAAATAAAAGAAACGGCAGCATGTCAGCTTCAGCAGATTGCAGGGCTGTATCCGGAGGAAACATTTCCTGTTTGCATAACAGGTTCAGCGGGACTTGGCCTTGCGGATTCTGCAAAGCTTCCGTTTGTTCAGGAGGTTCATTCGGCGTTTGTAGCAGTAAATCAGCGCTATCCTGACGCAGACGCTGTTATAGAGCTTGGAGGCGAGGACGCTAAGATAATATTTCTTACAGGCGGAACAGAGCAAAGAATGAATGGCAGCTGTGCCGGCGGTACAGGTGCGTTTATAGACCAGATGGCAACGCTTCTTAATGTAACTGCCGATCAGCTGGACGAAATGGCGCTTCGTGCAGAAAAAACATATCCGATTGCCTCCAGATGCGGAGTTTTTGCAAAATCTGATATTCAGCCGCTTTTAAATCAGGGGGCAAGGAGAGAGGATATAGCGGCAAGTATTTTTCAAGCGGTAGTTGACCAGACAGTATCAGGTCTTGCACAGGGCAGAAAAATAGAAGGCAAGGTTTTGTTTCTGGGCGGACCGTTGTCATTTCTTGAGGGACTGCGCAAGGCTTTCATTGAAACGCTTCACCTTGATGCCGGAAACGCGGTGTTTCCAGAGGACGGACGTACATTTGTGGCATATGGATGCGCATTGTCTGCCATGAAACAAAAAGAGACATACAAGATTGAAGAAATTATAGATAAGATCGTGAACGCTGCAAGCGAAAATACAGTTACCTCAGATCCGCCGCTTTTTTCCTGCGAGGATGAATACGCCTGTTTTAAGGCACGCCACGCTTCATATGATGTAGAGCGCGGAGATTTTCGTACATATGAGGGCAATGCATATATCGGCATTGACGCCGGTTCCACAACTACAAAAATGGTCGTTCTCTCTGAGGATAACGTACTTTTGTATGAATATTACACCGCCAATAAGGGGCAGCCTCTTGACTGTATAACAGATGCTCTGATGAATTTTTATAATGAAAAGAGCGAAGCGCTTACCATAGCAGGCAGCGCCGTCACAGGTTATGGAGAAGAACTTCTTAAAGCTGGTCTTGGCATTGACCACGGGATTGTTGAAACAGTTGCCCACTTCAAAGCTGCGTCGTTTTTCTGTCCCGAGGTTGATTTTATTATAGATATAGGCGGACAGGATATAAAATGCTTTAAGATAAAAAACGGCGCCATCGACAGTATTATGCTCAATGAAGCATGTTCCTCAGGCTGCGGTTCGTTTATCCAGACCTTTGCCATGGCTCTTGGCTACGATATTGATGAATTTGCAAAATTGGGATTGTTTGCGAAACATCCTGTAGATCTTGGCTCCAGATGTACCGTATTTATGAACAGCAGCGTAAAGCAGGCTCAAAAAGACGGAGCTGCTGTCGCTGATATTTCAGCAGGGCTTTCAGGTTCTATTATTAAAAATGCGATATATAAGGTTATACGCGCCAATTCTCCGGAAGACCTCGGAAAGCATATTGTAGTGCAGGGCGGAACATTCCTGAATGACGCTGTTTTGCGCTGCTTTGAACGTGAGATGAAGCGCAATGTTATACGTCCTGCCATATCAGGGCTTATGGGAGCTTTTGGCTCGGCTCTGTACGCCAAGGAAAAAAGTACGGGTAAAAGCAGCTTTATAAGCAAAAAAGCGCTGAAAGAGTTTTCGTATACGTCGCAGACTGCGCAGTGCGGCGGATGTACCGCTCATTGCAGTCTTAATATAATACGTTTTGCCGGAGGAGGCAGATTTATTTCTGGAAACCGCTGCGAACGCGGTGCAGGTGTAAAAGCGGAAAACATTCTCCCAAATCTCTACGACAGGAAATACGAGATGATACTTTCATACGGAGAGAACAGGAACTTTGCCCCTACGGCAACAGTAGGTCTTCCTCTGGCTCTTCATTATTATGACCAGATGCCTCTTTGGGCAACATTTTTCAAGGAACTTAACTTCGCGGTGAAGTTTTCAGAGACGAGTACAAGAGAAACCTACTATAAAGGGCAGAGTACCATACCTTCGGATACGGTTTGCTACCCTGCCAAGCTCACCCACGGGCATATTGAAAGTCTCCTTGAGCAAGGAGTTGATTTTATATTCTATCCCTGCATGAGCTATACTATAGATGAGGGCGAATCTGATAATCATTACAACTGTCCTGTTGTGGCTTATTATCCTGAGCTTCTCATGGCAAACAACGAAAAGCTCAGCGTAAAGAACTTTTTATATCCTTTTCTTGACCTTAACAGAAAAAAGCACGTAATTCATGTACTGTATCAGTACTTTGGCGCATATGCTTCTAAAAAGACAATAGCGAACGCCCTTGACAAAGGCTTTGCAGAGCTTAAAGCCCACAGAGCAAGGATAGCCGCCGAAGCGCAGGATATTATAAGCAAGGCGCGTAAGGCAGGAAAGCCTATTATTGTACTTGCAGGAAGACCGTATCATATTGACCCTGAGATAAACCACGGCATACACAAGCTTATTGCAAGTCTTGGAATGGCTGTAATCACTGAGGACAGCGTAGCGGCTCTTGCTCATACGCCTGAACTAAAATCGCTCAATCAGTGGACATATCATTCGCGAATGTATCGTGCGGCTGAATATGTAACAACTCAGCCCGATATGCAGATGATACAGCTTGTATCCTTTGGGTGCGGCATTGACGCTATCACTACCGATGAAGTGCGCCGTATTCTTGAGGGAAAGGGCAAGCTTTATACACAGCTTAAAATTGATGAAATAAACAATCTCGGTGCGGCGAAGATCCGTCTGCGCAGCCTTTTAGCTGCAATGGAAGCCTGAAAGGAGGCACTGCAAATGGCATATGCTGAATTTACCGCAGAAATGCGAAAGACTCATACTATTCTTGTTCCGAACATGCTGCCGATTCACTTTAAGCTGCTTATTAAGATTTTCGGGCAATACGGTTATAATATGAAGCTGCTTGAATCCGCTTCGCGTACAGTTGTTGAAGAGGGACTAAAAAATGTACACAATGACACCTGCTATCCGGCGCTTCTTGTGGTGGGGCAATTTATGGAAGCATTAAAAAGCGGCGAGTACGATCCCGATAAAACTGCCTTGCTTATTACACAGACAGGCGGCGGCTGCCGTGCGTCAAATTATATACATATCCTCAGACGGTGCGTTGAGAAAAATTTCCCTCAGGTTCCTGTAATTTCACTTAATTTTGCAGGGCTTGAAAAATCCATCGGATTCAAGCTCACTGTTCCTCTTGCCATAAAGCTGGTGTACGGCGTGCTTTATGGCGATATGCTTATGTATCTTCACAATCAGTGCCGTCCTTATGAACTGAATGAGGGCGACTCGGAGCGCACTGTAAACAAGTGGTCTGAGCGTATTGAGCGGCTTTTTATGCATGGAGGATACATGAATACAAAATCTGTTTACCGGGAAATGATAGAGGATTTTGCTTCAATTCCGAAGAGCCAGCGCAAGAAAATAAAAGTCGGCATCATTGGAGAGATATACGTAAAATATTCTCCGCTTGCCAATAATCATCTTGAGGATTTTCTTATCTCAGAAGATTGCGAACCTGTTGTCCCTATGCTTCTTGATTTTATTCTGTACTGTGCGGCGAATACCGATGTAAGCGGAAAGCTTTATCAGTACAGGAACGTAAAGACGGCGGCATTCCGTATAGGATATAAATATCTGCACAGCAAGCAAAGAGAAATGATACAATGCATAGAGGAGAACGGCGTATTCACACCTCCTCATGACTTTGATGATTTAAGAAAAGCTGCTGATAAATACATAAGTCAGGGAGTCTGCATGGGTGAAGGCTGGATGATAACCGCCGAAATGGCTGTTCTTGCCAGTCACGGTACGGAGAATATAATCTGTACGCAGCCATTTGGATGTCTGCCCAACCATATTGTTGCAAAAGGTATGTCCAGAGCGATAAAAAATGCCTACCCCAATGCCAATATAGTAGCTATTGACTACGACCCGGGAGCTACAAGAGTTAATCAGGAAAACAGAATAAAGCTTATGCTAGCTAATGCAAAGGCGTCTGCAAAATAATCTTTCATCAAGCTGGCAGGAAATTAGTAAAAAAGCCTCCTCCGGTTTTGCATCGGAGGAGGTTTTTAAAGTCGATATTTGAAGTCTTGCCTTAAGGCAGACCGGCTTTAAGCCTTAGTACTTATTACTTGCGTCTTGAGTGATTTTTCCTTTCCGTATTGCGCTTGATGTCGCACATACGTTCTTCGCTGTTCTGCTTGAATTTATTTAGCATATCGTCAAATGTCATTTCACTTTGAGGCTGCTTTTTTTTGGGTTCCCAAACATTCGGTCGGGATTCCTGATGTTCTCGTCTGACTGCAGAAGGTTTTTGCGCCGTCTTTGCCGTTTTTGACGGTTCAGGTTCAGCCTGTTTAATAGACAGACTGATTTTTTCGTTTTCTCCGATGCCAATGACCTTTACTTTTACTGACTGCCCTTCAGTTACAAAATCCCGTATCTCATTTACATAGCTGCGAGAAATTTCGGATATATGTACCATACCCATTGTACGCTGATTTCCTGCACCTGTGATTTCAACAAAAGCGCCGTAGTTAGTAATGTTTTTTACTGTACCCTCATAAATCTTGCCGTTTTCGACCTGCATACTCCGATAATCCTTTCAAAATTTTAGTTTCTTGATGTATCATAAAACCGGAACTCATCCGGATAAGCATAACCATAATCTTCTCTTGCCAGTTTTTCCATATACTGGTCTGTATCTCCGCTTTCGAGAATACGTGTGAGGTCTTCGTTTTTAGCTTCGTATTCTGATATCTGAGCTTCAATATCCTGAAGCTCGGCTTTTTTTTCAGCAATATTTGACTGAATACTTATGATAAGAATAGTACAGCCAAGCAAAGCGGCAGCTGCAGCAGTACGCAAAAGTATCCGGAATATAAATTTCGGACGCGAGACTGCTTTTTTGGCAGATTTACGTTTTTTTGCTTTCTTTTTCTGAGACATTGTCCGTCCCTTCCTTCTTTTTTTTCGTAAATATATTATACAACATTTGGCGCCTTGCAATCAAGGATTTTTTCCTCCTTTTGTGATTTTTGGCGTTATTTACAAATTTGCATGTGTATTTTTTATAAATACGTATGCAGAGCCGTATAAAAGGAGAAAATATCCATTTAATCAGTTTAACTAACAGCCCTATTAATGTTGATAAAAGCTTTACAAGAGGATTGCCTACGGTAAGACGCCATAGGA
>CAZINV010000027.1:8482-8948 GCA_964540685.1 uncultured Ruminococcus sp. | reverse complement strand
TTAAGCAACTTGTACAAAAATTACAAATTAAACGGTTTTTTTAAAAATAACTCTTGCAAAATCTTTCAAAATTTGCAATAATATAAGTGTGTGGCTTTTTACAGTCATAATCCTTGATGAAAAATATTTTTAAGAAGGGAAGTTTTTTATGAATAAAGCTGTTATTCTTGCCGGAGGACACGGCAAACGTATGAAAGCGGATATTCCGAAGCCTATGCTGGAAATACTCGATATGCCCATGCTGGGATGGGTAATCCGCGCCTGCGGAAAAGCGGATGTTTCAGATATGTGTATCATTACCGGATATAAAGCCGAATATATAGAGCACTATATAAACGGCAAATACAAAACCGCTTTGCAGAGCGAACGTCTGGGTACCGGTCATGCTGTAATGCAGGCAAGGGATTTCCTTGAAAAGGATACCGGCGGCAACACGCTTGTACTCTGCGGCGACGCGCCTTTTATG
>CAZINV010000027.1:0-8472 GCA_964540685.1 uncultured Ruminococcus sp. | reverse complement strand
GCTTTGGAACTGCACACCGCTCAGAATAATTCGGTTACGGTTATTACGGCAGAGCTTGACAATCCTTTCGGCTACGGAAGAATCGTCCGCAGCAGAAGCGACGGAATCGCTGAAATTATTGAAGAAAAGGATGCTTCCGCCGCTCAGAAAAAAATAAAGGAAGTAAATTCCGGCGCATACTGGTTCAAAACGTCTGACCTTCTGGACTTTTTATCAAAGCTTGCGCCCCAGAACGCCCAGGGAGAATATTACCTTACCGATACAATAGGCATAGCCGTTTCGGAGGGCAGGCGTGCCGGAGTATATCTTACGGAAAACAAAGATGTTGTCCTCGGCGCAAACACAAGAAAAGAGCTTCTCATGCTTCGTGAAAACGCAAGGCGGAAGGTAATTGAAAAGCACATGGACGGCGGCGTTGATTTTATCTGCACCGACGGCGTTATCATAGGTCCGGACGTTGAAATAGAAGCGGCAACAGTAATCCAGCCCGGAACTATTCTCAAAGGCAAAACAAAAATAGGCGCTCACAGCAAGATAGGTCCAAACTGCTTAATTGATAATACAATCATAGGCCGTCATTGCAGGCTTAACGCCGTACAGGCTTATGATTCTGTTATAGAAGATAATGTAAAGATAGGGCCTTTTGTACATATACGCCCCGATTCTCATATAAAAAGCGGCGTAAAAATAGGCGATTTTGTAGAAGTGAAAAATTCTGTTGTGGGCGAACAGACATCTATCGCCCATCTGACATACGTAGGCGACAGCGATGTGGGCAAAAAAGTAAACTTCGGCTGCGGTACTGTTACCGTAAACTACGACGGCGTAAGCAAGCAAAGATGCGAAATCGGAGACAGCTGCTTTATCGGCTGCAACACCAATCTTATCGCTCCGGTAAAGCTTGGCAACGGCGTATACACGGCGGCAGGCTCCACAATTACAAAGGACGTTCCGGATTATGCCCTTGCTGTTGAAAGAAGTCCGCTCAAGGTAAAAGAAGGCTACAGTCTCAGAAAGCTGAAAACAAGGCTCTTCTCGGAAAAGGACAAGGATAAGGACAGTAAAAAGTAATGTGCGGAAATAATATATAAAAATTATATGCGGTGCTGTTTATCAGTACCGCATTGCGCAGGTTATGAGATAAATTATGAGGTGAGCTATGAGTATTTTCGATATTTTTAAATCTATTGAAAACGAAAACAGCAAAAACGCCCCGGGGAAAATTTCATGGATAATAGCAGGTCTTGGAAATCCGGGGCTTGCATATGTAAATACAAGACACAATGCAGGCTTCATGGGGCTTGACAAGCTTGCAAAAATGCACGGCATAGATGTAAACACAAAAAAGTTCAGGGGAGACTGCGGATACGGCACGGCAGGAGGGGAGAGATTCCTGCTTCTTAAACCGGGCACTTTTATGAATCTGAGCGGCGAATCGGTATCGTCTGCGGCGAATTTCTACAAAATTCCCCCTGAAAGAGTTGTTATAATGTATGATGATATAAATCTGCCTCCGGGCAAGCTGCGTATCCGGAGAAAAGGCAGCGCCGGCGGACACAACGGCATGAAAAGCATTATTGCGCTGCTCGGCACAGAGGAGTTCCCAAGAATACGCATTGGCATAGGCGCAAAACCCCGCCCCGATTATGACCTTGCGGACTGGGTTCTGAGTAAATTCACAGAAGACGATATAAAAGCTCTTGAACCTGCCCTGCAAAACGCTGCAAAAGCGGCGGAGCTTATCATTCAGGGGAAAACGGACGAAGCAATGAATAAATTCAGCAGCAAATAAACAGACAGATTACGCTTGCTTTAAGGAGTGATACAATGAGCTTTTTTGAAAATACATTCCGGTCACTTTCCGCTTATAAAGACCTTGACAGCTGTTTTGAGAATAATATATCCCCTGTATCCTTTACAGGTCTTTCCACTGTTCACAAAGCTCAGCTTGCACTTGCCGCCGCTCAAAGAACCGGAAAGCCTGTACTCATAATATCACCGGACGAAAACGAGGCGGTTCGCCTTTGCAGCGACGTAAATAATATGCGTCAGCTGGAAGCTGCCCCTGCCGCTGTTCTTTTTCCTGCGAGAGAACTTGTTTTAGCTCCTGTAGAAGGCGTTTCAAATGAATTTGTATGCAGCAGACTCTCCGCTCTTTCCGCTGTAATAAACGGCTCATGCAAAGTTGTATCGGCATCTGCGGAAGCGGTAATGCAGCCTGTTATACCTAAAGACCAGCTTGAAAATATAAGTATTTCTCTTTATACGGGAAAAACAATAGACCTTGAAAAATTTATAAGAGATCTTCTGAATATGGGATATGTCCGCGCCGATATGGCAGAGGGTCAGGGACAGTTTGCATCCAGAGGCGCAATTATTGATATTTTTCCGCCGCAGGCTCCGAACCCCGTAAGAATAGAGCTTTGGGGCGATGAAACAGATACTATATCAGAGTTCAGCGCGGAGAGCCAGAGACGTATCTCCTCCCTTTCGGAAATAACGATTCCTCCTGCAAAAGAAGTCATATGCGACAGTATGATTCTTGCTGAAAAAATAGAAAATCTAAGCAGCTCTCTTCGCGGAAAACATATTGCCGCCGCGAGAGAACATCTGAAAAATGATTCCGATGCACTGAAAGACGGACTCAGTATCAGCAGCATAGATAAGTATATACCCATCATATATGACAAGCTGCCGCTTATATTTGAGTACGACTTCGGCTGCATTATTTTCAGCGAATATTCAGCAATCGCAAACACTGCAAACAATATATCCCGGCGCTATCAGGAGGACGTAAAAATACTGCTTGAAGAGGGAATCCTTTGCAGCAGGCTTACAAATCACATAGCGGAGCTGTCCGTAATTCAGAATGAAGCTGAAAAAAGCGGATTCTGCGTATACGCAAGCAATTTCCTGCAAGGCGGAGAACACGTAAATTTCAAAAAGCTGATTTCTGCAGAGGCTTTTCAGTCCGCTCCATGGGGCGGCGAAATGCGTCAGCTTACGGAGGATCTGCAGGATCTGTGCAAAATGGGATACTGTACTATGCTTGCGGCAGGAAGCGAAAAAACTTTGCCTATAATTAAAAGCGACCTTGATAAAGACGGATTTTCGTGCAGCATTGCAGAAGAAAATTCTGTATGGGAAAAGGGTCATGTTTACCTTATGGCAGGCAGCTTTTCAAGCGGATTTTCCTATCCTGAAATAAAAACAGCCCTTATATCCCAGGCAAAAGCTCTGCGTTCCAAAAGCAAAAGACCAAAAGCCGCGCCGGGAAAAGAACTGCGCTCTCTTGCCGACCTTGCTAAGGGAGATCTGGTAGTTCACGCTCTGCACGGAATAGGACGTTTCGCAGGCATAAAAAAGCTGTGCCTCGAGAACATAACAAAAGACTACATAATGATTGAGTACGCAGGCAATGAAAAACTATATGTACCGGTTACTCAGATGGATCTTGTTTCAAAATACATAGGTTCCCGTGACAGCAGCAGCGTAAAGCTTCACAAGCTTTCGTCATCGGAATGGCAAAAAACACGCAGCAATGTAAAACGCGCCGTAAAGGATATGGCAAAAGAGCTTACCGAGCTGTACGCCAAACGCGAACAGGCTGTCGGCACAGCTTTTGAACCGGATGACGATGTGCAGCGCAGCTTTGAACAGCGTTTCCCGTATGTTGAAACTGATGACCAGCTTACTGCAATTGAAGAAATAAAGGCGGATATGGAAAAGAAACGCCCTATGGACAGACTGCTCTGCGGCGACGTAGGCTTCGGAAAAACCGAAGTCGCGTTTCGGGCTGCAATGAAATGCGTTCTCAGCGGAAAGCAGTGCGCTATACTCGTTCCTACAACAGTGCTTGCTATGCAGCACTATCAGACTGCTGTAAGAAGATTTGAAGCTTTTCCGGTAAACGTAGAGATGCTGTCAAGATTCCGCACTCCTAAAGAGCAGAAGGAAACTCTCAGAAAAATGGAAAAGGGTACGGCTGATATTGTAATCGGCACTCACAGAATCGTACAGAAGGACGTAAAATTTAAAAATCTCGGTCTTGCTATCATAGATGAGGAACAGCGCTTCGGCGTTGCCCATAAGGAAAAGTTCAAGGAGGCGTTTCCGGGAGTGGATATTCTCACTCTCTCCGCTACTCCTATTCCGCGCACGCTCAATATGGCAATGAGCGGAATACGCGATATGTCCGTAATTTCCGAAGCTCCTCAGGACAGACATCCTGTTCAGACCTATGTTTTGGAGTACAGCTTCGGAATGATACTCACAGCAATAGAGCGTGAGATGAGGCGGGGCGGACAGATTTATTATATACATAACCGTGTTGAAACTATTGAATTTACCGCGTCAAAATTAAGGCAGGCTATGCCGGAGGCGCGTATAGGCATCGCTCACGGAAAAATGAGTGAAAATGAAATATCAGAAATATGGCGGCGGCTTGTGGAACAGGAAATAGATATTCTTGTATGCACCACTATTATAGAAACAGGAGTAGACGTTTCAAATGTAAACACGCTTATTGTGGAAAACGCCGACTATTTCGGGCTTTCCCAGCTCTATCAGCTCAGAGGACGCATAGGGCGCGGCAGCAGGAGGGCATATGCCTATTTCACATTCAAAAAAGATAAATCAATTTCAGAAGTATCGGCAAAACGCCTGGCTGCTATAAAAGAATTTACTCAGTTTGGCAGCGGATTCCAGATTGCTCTCCGCGACCTTGAAATAAGAGGCGCAGGCAGCATTTTAGGCGGCAGACAGCACGGTCATATGGAAGCGGTCGGATATGATATGTACTTAAAGCTCCTTGGAGAAGCCGTTGCGGAGGAACGGGGAGAAAAACCGGAAAAGACTGCGGAATGCGTCGCAGACATTCAGATAAACGCTCATATCCCCGAAAATTACATTGAAAGTCTGAGCCAGCGTCTGTCCATGTACCGCAAGATAGCAGCTGTTGAAACGGAAGAGGACAAAATGGATCTCCTTGACGAAATAATCGACAGGTACGGAGATCCGCCTTCAGAGATAACCGGACTTATTTCTGTATCCCTTCTCAGAAACCGCGCGGCAAAGCTCGGCATTACAGAAATAAATCAGCGCGGCGATAGAATTTACTTTTTCGTAACAAATCCGCCGCAAAAGCAGATAACGTCTCTCGCTTCGGAGTTTCGCGGAAAGATTATCTTCAACAGTATAAAAAAGCCTTACATAGGCGTTTCCATTCCAGATAATATGAGCCCTATTGCACTTATTGAAAAAGTAATTGAAGTGATGGAATTATAAAATTTAAAAAAAACACTAGACAAAATTGTAAAGCTGTGATATAATGTGTTTATATAGATATAACCCATTCGCCAAGGAGTACGCAAAATGAATATTATAAAGAAAATTTGCATTATCTTTACAGTTATGCTGTCAATAACAGTTTTCTCTGCGGCTTCTATTACAGCTTCAGCCGATGAAAAGGCGCTTTCTCCTGCAGATACCGCTCCTTACACTGTAATGATGTGTATAAATGCGGATAAAGAGCTATGGGAACAGAAAAACGACAACGCCGAAGCTGTTTCCTTTGACGGGGACTACAGCGTTGCTTATGATTTCCAGACAGGCGCAAGCTCTATAACCGCTTTGGTTCTGGATACCAATATTGACGCTGCCTCTATGCCGGGAGTAGTAATAACAGTAAACCGGATATATATTGATAAATCCGACGGCTCTTCTGCGGAAGTTCCCTACGATGCCTCAAAGGCTGTACAGACAAAAAATAAAAACGGCTGCCACCGCCTGAATATATTGTATAGCTTCGGCACTGACGCGGCAAAAGCCATTGATACAAATTTTCCGGAAAAAGCTACTATGTATGACAAGCTGGTAATCGATTTCACAATTTCCGGCATTGCCGCATCGCCGGACAATGCTGCTGTTACAACCGCTGCAGACGGCGCGGATACCGACGCTGTAAGCGGTACTGCCGTTGAAACCGCTTCTGTGTCGCAGACTGCGGATACGGGCGTTGCCGCCATTGCGGTAACAGGCGCCGCAGCTGTTTCTCTGGCAGCAGCTGCTGTTACTGTAAAAAAGAAAAGAAAATAAAGCTTTAACCGATTTATTTTAGGCAGTGCCGCATAATTATTATGTGCAGATTACATATTGATTTTTGATAGTAAAGTTACGATGAAGAAATACTTTGCGTATTGCAATGAGAAGCTTTGCTGTGTAAAGGAAAAGGACAGGTAAAATGCACGTCAGGCTGAATGCGTGAATTGCGCAGCGCCGCCTTTAAAATATTAAAAAATATAAAAAGGAGATATTAACAATGAATGCTATCAAAAAGCTTTTAGCTGCTGCTGCGGCTGCTGTTTCCGCAGGTGTACTTTCAATGACTTCAATAGCTGTTTACGCTGATGAGACAACTGTGTCAACCGAGCCGGCAGTCACAACTTCAAGTGATGAAACTTCAATCGAAACAACTATAGAAACAACTGATACTTCAGACGTATCGGATACAGAAACCACTACCACGCTGCCAACCAGCTTTAACGTGTGGATTTCTTTCAACGGCGGCGGCAATGAACAGGAGGACAATGCGGTTAATTTCTCAGCTAACGGTACATATACTGTAAAGTATACTTTTGACGACGCTGATGCAAGCTCTGATATTTCTTCCATAGTGCTGGAAAGCGATATAAGCTCTGCAATTGTGACTAATCTGAATATGACAGTTACCAGCATCAAAGCCGGTGCTGACGAGACAAGCGCTGTATCCTACAGCTTTGACAATACGGCTGACGACGCTTTCACCTCTGACGCTGATACTAAAATGTATCTGCTGAACATTATAAATACAGACGAGGACATTGACGACCTTGATGTTTCCAGTGATTTCAAGGCTGTATCAGGCGAAACTCTCTATGTTACATTTGAAGTGGAAGGTCTTTCAAAAACCGCTGATACAACTACTACAACTGCTACAAAAACCATTTCCTACAGCGTAAATGCCACTACAGCTGCATCTACAAGCACTGTATCAAAAACCGCTGACGAAGGCGTAGTTGCCATTGTTGTTTCCGCTATAGCAGCCGCAGCTCTTGCAGCAGGCGCTGTTACCGCAAAGAGAAGGAAAAAGTAATTTTTACGCTATGCTTTGACTGCGTAAACCAATAAAAAAACCGCTCTTCCCATAAAAGGGAGAGCGGTTTTTCTTTTTAAACTTAATCTGTAACATTATCAATTACATCATCAATAGCTTCCTTGACATCTTCAACGCAGTCGCAAGCGCTGTCGCATATATCATCAAGGTCATTATCTGAACCGCAATCCAGATCATCAAAATCACAGCTGCTATTTACAGAAGCCGCTTTCTTCTTCCTCTTGGAAAGCATCATGAGAGTTCCTATAACTACAGCTCCTGTTGCAAGAATAATCGCTACAATTGTACCTGCTTTCATAATAATACCTCTTTCTCTGCGGAAATTTTATTGAAATTCACGGCTCCGCAGCGCCGGATTTTTCAGGCAAAATCAGCCAGAAGAATCTGCACATCAGAATTATGCGTGTTGCCTTCAACTATATTATACCACATATTTTTTCAAAATACAAGTGCTATTCCCGTATTTTTTGGAGAAAGTCACAAAAAAAACACTCCGTTCTCACATATTGCCAGTAAGATGCATAAGCACCGATATTACGGCTATAGGCGCGGTTTCGCATCTGAGAATACGGTTTCCAAGCCATACGTTATATATTCCGGCATCCCTTGCTTTACAGGCTTCTGACGGGTCAAGCCCTCCTTCGCTGCCGATAAATATCTTAATATCGCGGGCGTTTTGAAGCGGCACTTCATTAAACCGTACTCCGCCTTCTTCATAAAAAAGCATCGCCCTGTCCGCCTTTGACATCTCATCTACAGCTTCATCAAAGGTTATCATATTGGCAACCTCCGGAATAATGCCTCTGCCGGACTGTTTAGCCGCAGACTGCGCGATTTTTTGAAGTCTGGGAAGCTTTTTCTCAAATTCCTTTTTATCAGGACGCGAAACGCATCTTTTTGTAAGTACGGGAACAATGCGCACAGCGCCAAGCTCCACAGATTTCTGTATAATAGACGATAGCTTGTCTGATTTCGGAATAGCTTGATAAAGCGTAATATTAACTGTAGGCTCAGACGCACAAAGCTCTGAGGATAAAACCTTTAAAATTACTTCGTCCCATGTTATAGAATCAATACGGCAGTTATAATCTCTGCCCTGCGAACAAACAGTAACAGAATCGCCAACGCGCATACGCAGCGACCTGCCTATATGATTAGCGTCCTCGCCTTTTATACTAATAATGTCTGACGTTACTTTTTCGGTAAAGAATCTTGGCATCACTCCGCTCCTTTCAGGAAAGGCTGAATCTCCTGCATTGCGCCATAGATCTCATTGCTTCTGAAACCTGTTTCAAGGGCTGCTTTTTTGCAGGCTTCAC
>CAZINV010000026.1:3860-8975 GCA_964540685.1 uncultured Ruminococcus sp. | reverse complement strand
GTAATTTCGGCAGATGACGGCTGGTACCGTGTTTCGTGGCAGGATATTACAGGGTATTGCATGGCAGAATACCTTGAGAAAGTCATTATTGCCGCTGAACAGAGTACAGAGGACATAAATGATGTTGACTCCGCATTTATGACAAAATACGGCGATGCCAATCTTGACGGAGAGATTGATTTGTCAGATGTGGTTCTTATACATAAGGCGCTGACAGGAGCGATTTCTCTCAATAAAACCTCGGCAGCAAATTCAGACTGTTACTGCGACGGCAAAATTACAATAGTTGATGCAACGGTTATCATTCAGTACATTATTGAAAACTGTTCTCTGCCTGTAAATCCGATTGTGTAAAAAATACTTATAAAAGCACCAGGCAGAACATGCAGTAAAAATACCCCGCAAACATTTTGTTTACGGGGGTATTTTTTGGAGCTGGAAACGTGACTTGAACACGCGACCTGCGCATTACGAATGCGCTGCTCTACCAGCTGAGCTATTCCAGCACATTATTATATTGCTTTTTGCCGGTTTAAAGAACCGGAGGAGCATCTGCATTTAGCATTATAACACAGAATCAGATTTTTGTCAATAGGATATTATAAACAAAATCCACAATATATTTGCCTAAGAAAAAATTGTTTTCTTAAATAGCAGCATCCAAAACTTAACTTTCTTTGTTTTATACTTAAAATAATTCGGCGTTTTGACGAGAATTTAAAAAAATACAGTGCTTCTATGGTTCTTTCTACAAAAAAACTTATAAATTCCCAATTTGTTATTGAATTTCTTTTCAAAGTGTGGTATAATGTATACACTTAAACTTAGTCTAAAAAGGAAGGTTTCATTATGAAAAAGAAGAACAAGGTATTCTCCGCACTTGGAGTAATGATTTCAATCATTTTGATAATCGTTGCGGCTGCAACACTGCTTGTGACAATCCTTTTTGCAAGAAAGGATACTCCTGAACTTTTCGGATATTATCTATATCTGCAAAAGAGTACCGCTATGGAAGTTACAGACTCATATGATGATTCTGCTTCTATTCATGCAGAAACTGTTGTATTTGCAAAAAAATACAACGGAACTGACCCTCTGTCAGTAAATAACGCCATTTTGTGCGTCCTTGCTCCAGATGATTCCTCTCCAATTGAGGACAAGGATTCTGACGGCTACGCTATCCGCCGTATACTAAGAATCGAACCAAACGATGAAACCGGAGAGCTGCTCTATTATCCTACCACAATGCAATCCGATACAGTAGGCACTGAGCCGGCTATTACAGGTTCGTCAATTATAGGCATATGCGAATTTGAACATGCAGGACTTTATTCATACATTACATTTGTTCAGTCGCTTCCGGGCATTCTCCTGCTTCTGATGCTGCCATGTATTCTTTTAATTGCTATGCTTATTGCAAAAATCGTTCGTGCAAGACAGCGCAGAATAGATGAAAATGAGTATGCTTTTGAGGAAAGCTACGATGAAGTCCCCGGCGAAGATGTTTATGACGAGGATTACGATGACGAGGATTACGAAAGCGAAGATGAAAATGATGAATATATGGATGACGCTTCTTCATATGCATCTGAACCATCCGCTCCCATTTACACGCCGGAAAACAGCAACACAAGCACCCTCGACCGCAAACGTATATCAATTGCGCAAAACTTCACTCCAAAGGCAGTAAATCCAAATTCGCCTTATCAAAAAGCCCGTACAATGCAGTTTAAAGCGCAGAAAGACGTGCCTATTTTGAATAACGCTCCATATGATCAGCCGGTTCACCAAACTCCTGAAGAATATGTTGGAAAATATTCCGCTTCTGCCGCAAGCCATGCGTCTGTTTCACACGAACAGACGGTATTCAATCAGCCGGCTGCTCAAGAAAAGCCCGTATATCACGGCGCACATGAAGCCGACAGTACATCAGGCGGAAGAGTATTCCGCAGCAACAGTTCAATTTCATCATTCAAAAAGCCGAATGTAGATGACATACTGAACGAAGATCCGGTTGCAAGAGCAACGGCATCATCAGCTGAACGCTATGAAAAGCCCGCCCCCGCTGTAGAAAAGAAAAAGCCCTCTTCTCCATCTTATTCATCATCAAGAAGCCGCAGCAATTCTGTAGATAAAGCGTCTGTAGATGAGCTTTTGGCAATGATTGAAAATCAAAAAAATAAACTTTGATTTGTATCTGGCAAATCCGGTAAAAAATTAGGACGGGAAGTACAGAAATGTATTTCCCGTCCTTTATTGTATTGTTAAGGCAGACCGCAGAAGGTCTGATTGCCCCAATTTAAGAGAATTACCCTACAGTTCTTTTTACAGCCTCAACAATTATATCTGCGCAAAGATCAATGCCCAGAGTACCGCTGTTAAGACAAAGGCTATAATTTGACTTATCGTACCAATTCCCGCCGGTATTGATGCTGTAAAATGTTTCCCTTCTCTTATCGGACTTTTTAAGCATTGACTCTGCTCTTCTTGGCTCGACGCCATAACTTTCTATTGCTCTTTTGACTCTTGAATCCGTATTCGCATAAATAAATGTACTGAACATTCTGTCCAAGTCACGAAGAATGTAACTTGCACACCTGCCTACTATTACACAATCCTCTTTTTCAGCAAGCTCCTTGATAATGTTCGTCTCCACTATATACACCTTGTCAGAAAGCGGGAGATTATCCTCAATGGACCGCGTTGGATTAGATGAGAGCATAAGGGTGTACAAAAAGCTCTTAGGCGCAGCTTCTTCCGCGCTGGCAAGATAATCTACTGAAACGCCGCATCGCTCTGATGCCATTTCAAGTATTTCCCTGTTGTAAAACGATATGCCAAGCTGCTCCGCTACCTTCTGCCCGACTTCGCGTCCGCCGCTGGCATACTCTCTTTCTATTGTAATAATTCTGTTGCTCATATTTTTAAAGCTCCTTTCATATAATAATTGTTTTATTTATTATAGCATATTTCCCCGAAAAAAACACTAATTTTTTCATAATTTTTATTACAAAAGCAAATTTTCAGCATTTTCCACAACAAAAAAGCCGCTATATTATGCATCTTGCAAACATATAGCGGCTTTTTATTTTAATACTAATCTCTTGCCGGCTTGATGGAAGAGACAGTGCTGAATTTTTGTACAAATATAGAATTATGGCGCTCTGTGCAAAAGGCGGCAGCGTGCAAAGCCGTCAGCCGCGCTTTATGCTAAGTTTCCATGTCTGCTTATTCAGCTCCACGCATTATTGCGTTTACAAGAGAAGGATAATACCATGTACAATCATTACGATTGAGAAGTCCAAAACCGTTATCGCCATCGGCATTGAACGCACCGTTATCCCATACAAAGCACTTAATACCATAGCTCTTGGCGCTTTTTACGTAATATTCAAAATGAGCCGCACGATCTGATACATTCTCATTTTTATTTACAGAACCAAATTCATCAATTATAACCGGTATGCCTTTGCTTATAAATGTATCCGCAAGATATTGGAAATTCTTATCAAGCTCCGCCTTATCGGCATCGCTGCCCCATGTTGAACGCGAGCTTTCTGTACCGCAGAAATCCCAAGGTGCATAACTGTGAACAGATACTACAATATGATCATCATCAGGAATCTGTACTGCGCTTATTGCTTCCTCTGTAATGGACTGCGCATGAGACGTTATAATGAGCGTACGATCTGCATTAAGCCCGCCGGTGCTGCGTACAGTTTCAACAAACTTTGCAAAAAGCTGATTTATTACATCGCGCTCCTCAGCAGTACCGCCGCTCCATTCGGTATCGGAACCAACAACTCGAGGTTCGTTCATGCCTTCAAAAATCAAATGATGGTCATAATCTCCGAATGTGCTGCAGATCTGTTTCCAGATATTCATAAGCTTCTTTTCTACAGCTGCCTGTTCGCTGTAAAGAGGCTGCAGCCATGTATAATCATCATGATGAACGTTCAATATAACGTACATTCCGTCATCGTAAGCATAGTCAACAACTTCCTTTACTCGTGCCATCCAATCGGAATCTATAGTACCGTCATCAGAAATATGATCTGTCCATGAAACGGGTATTCGAACTGCATTGAATCCTGCTTCCTTTACAGCGTCCATCATTGCCTTGGTTGTTTTAGGATTGCCCCAGCCTGTCTCCGTATCGGAAGTGCCTGTATTATAACTGTCGAGGCTGTTTCCAAGATTCCAGCCAACTTTAATATCCGCGACAATCTCTGCGGAGGACATCTTATTTACCTCTTCTGAAGACGCTGTAACCCCTGCATTGCCGCTCAGCTCCTCATTATCAGTAACAGCATTTGCATGGCTTTGCTCTCCCGTTGAATTGCTGTATCTTACAGATACTTTGTCCAAAGTCACGGACGATTGTTCGCTCCACCAGAATCCAAGCATAATCTGACCGTCTGCTGCAATATCCGCCTTTACATTTTCCGGAATTATCCATGTAAGCGAAAGATTTGATGAATCTGTTATAACAGCCGCATCACCGCTCTGATACCAGTTTTTATCCGTTGCCGCTTTGCTGCCATCTTTCAGAGACACGCCGAAAGCCCCTGAAAACTTGCCTAAAGATCCATTTGATGAAATATCAAAGGTAACAGTTTGCAAAGTATCGTCATCGTTTATAAGCTCAGACAGATCAATATGACCGGTCTTGGATTCTTCATCAGCATAGCTGAGAGTCATTGCAGGATATACGGCAGTCTGACCGTCTACAGGGACTTCAGCTGTACGGGTATAGCTGCACACAATACTGCTGAGACGCACCTGCTGAACCTCACTCCACCAATATCCAATGAGCACTTCTCCGTTCGCGTCAATATACTGTGCTACGCTGCCGGGAACATCCCACGTAATTTCCGCATACGCTCCATTTACAGAATATTCAAAGTCATCAGACTGATACCAGCCCTCATCTGTAGCCGCCGCGCATTCATCTGTTACGGATATGCCGCATCCGCCTTTATACTGAACCATATCGGAAACACCGTCCGATGAATAAAAAATAAATGTAAATGAATGAACGTCATCGCCTTCTTCTATCATATCGGAAAGCTTTGCCTTATAAGTGTTAGTACCGTCTCTGTCAAGTATTTCGTC
>CAZINV010000026.1:0-3850 GCA_964540685.1 uncultured Ruminococcus sp. | reverse complement strand
GTTTCAACAGGACTGACATGCTCTGAAACCGTCTCTTCAGTTTCAGACGCGACAGTATTTTCCTCTGTCTGTTTTTCTTCCGAAACAGCTGTTGTTTCCGCCGGCAGCGTCTCCTCAGTGCTGCTGTCATTTTCGCCTGCACAGCCTGTAAAAACCAATGCAAGACTTGCCATTGCCAATACAGACGCAAAATATTTTTTCAATCTCATCATTTTTTCATCTCTCCTTTTGCTTTCAGGCAGCACCGCATCAAGCTTAAAGCGGAAATTGTGCGGTTTTGCCTCTATCCTGCAAAAACAGGCTGTTCCAAACAGAACAGCCTGTTTCATTACGCGCATACCACAGCACTTTTAAAAAGCGCCCTTCTTGTCAAAAATCACTTTGACTGTCTGAAACATGAGCTTCACATCAGACTTCATGGAACGTCCCTCTATGTACTTGATGTCGCTATCAACCCATTCCTCAAAGGGCATATTGCTTCTGCCGTTGCATTGACAGTAACAGGAAAGTCCGCTTTTTACCAGAAGCCGCTGCATTTGATGAGGAGTATATAAATTTACTTCACGCGGAAGCGGCGGTCTGGGTCCGATAATAGACATATCACCTTTAAGCACATTCCAAAGCTGAGGAAGCTCGTCAATCGAGGTCTTTCTCAAAAATCGTCCTATTTTTGTGACACGGGGGTCATTTTCCATCTTGAATGCAATTCCGTCTCTCTGATTTTCTTTCTGAACTTCAGCAAACTTTTCTTCCGCATCAACACACATTGAACGGAATTTATACATGCAGAAAGCCTTGCCGTCCTTTGTAAGACGAGTCTGTTTAAATATTGGGCTGCCCTTGTCTTCACTGTAAATCAAAAGCGAAACAACACCCATAGGTACCGCCAAAACTGCTATACCGCCAAGAGAGCAAATAATATCAAGCGTTCTCTTTGCCGCACGGTAAATTCGTCCTCCTCCCGGTCTGACCCGGCTTTTTTTAAGAGTTTCTTTTACATTGTCAGAAAGTTTGTCAAGAGATTCTTCGTCGAATTCAATAACGGGGTACTCCTTTACTCCATCATAAACCATTGGTTTCTCAACAGATATATCCGCTGTATAAACATCAGATATCCTGCCTAGGAGTAAATCATCACGCAGTGCAACAGTATCGCTGCTCATAAATTTTCCTCCTTTTTTTAATTTTTTCAATAAAATAATATTCCCCGTTCGCAGTCTGCCTGCAAATACCAATTTCATTCACTGATGCAGACCGCATATATATTATATCATATTTCGCAAAAAAATGGAACCCCTATTTTCATCTACAAATTAACAATATTTCTTTTATCTTAATTCACTTTTTTCACAAATATTACAAAACAGCAACAGAGCTTTCTTTTTCGCATATTTTTAATACGGTATTGCTGAGGAAAATCAATGTTTTCATTGACAATAGCGTGAATTTGTGATAAAATAATCAATAGTGTACAAATTATGCAGCACTGTCATAAATTTACTTTTTGAAAGGAGTTCCTTGCAATGGACGCTACCACATTTCCTATTCCGTTTGCTTATCATATAATATTCTGTGCAGCTGCCTGTATTTTTTTCATAATTCAGTACGTTCGCACAAAAAAATCATATCAGCTTCTTCTTGCTATCGGTATACCCGCTTCCCTGCTCATTTATATAAACTCGGAAAGCAGCTCGCTCTTCTATTCCGTTGGCGTTTTTGAAGCGGTGCTTTTAGCCGGAGCAATTGTTTTTGCATTTGTAGAACGCTATTGGCGTAAACAGGAAATAGAAGACACAACACCTCTGCCGGAAGAAGATACATCTGCAGCTGCGGCTTCACCGGAAAAAACAAATAACAGCACTCCGGAGGAAGAGCAGAAATGAAAATTGTTATAACAGACTGGCAAACCATGTGCGCGGAAAACGAGCTTTCTTATGAACAATTTGAAAGTTTCGGCAAGGTGTATGCATACCCTATCACATCGCCGGAGGACACCGCAAAACGTATTGGCAGCGCTGAAATCCTCCTATGCAATAAAACGCCCGTTACCAAAGATATTATAGAAGAATGCCGAAGTCTCCGCTATATCGGCGTTTTAGCTGCAGGATACAATAATATTGATATGAGCGCCGCAAAAAACGCTGGTATAACCGTCTGCAATGCAGGCACGTATTCCACCGGCGCTGTGGCTCAATATGTATTTGCACAGATATTATACCATTATAATAAAATTCATTTGTATGACGAAGATGTGAGAAACGGCGGATGGATAAAAGCTCCTGCATTTTCATACTTTCCGTTTCCTGCGTATGAGCTTAAAGGCAAAACAATTGCTATAATCGGCTACGGCAGCATTGGAAAACAGGTCGCTAAAATCGCTGACGCATTCGATATGCATGTTATTATAAATACGCGTACAAAGCCGGTAAATTGCCCCTTTGAACCTGTAAGCGTTGAAGAGGCTTTTTCAAGAGCCGATATACTGACTGTTCACACGCCGCTTACGCCTGAGACAAAAGGACTTATTTCAAAAGAAAATCTTGCGCTTATGAAACCCTCGGCGCTTATTATAAACGCTGCAAGAGGCGCTGTAGCAGATGAATACGCTCTTGCGGAAGCTCTTAAAGAAAATAAAATCTCAGGGGCTGCCCTGGACGTTCTTGAATGCGAACCTATGAGCGAAAATACACCTTTGAAAGGTATACCCAATTGTGTAATAACTCCGCATATTGCATGGTCCCCTCTAGAAACCAGACAGCGGCTTCTGAGCATTGCATATGAAAATCTTGCCGCTTTTCTTAGCGGAAAAACGCCGCGCAATGCAGTTCATATATGAAAGAGGCTTGAGAATATGCCAGATATTGCTTCAAAAAAACGAATAGTGCTTAAGCTTGGCACATCTACGCTTACACATAAAACCGGCAAGCTAAATATCCGCCGTATGAAAAAACTGGTTCAGGTGCTGGCAGATCTCCACAATTCAGGCAGAGAATTCATCCTTGTTTCATCGGGTGCTGTGGGAGTAGGAATGGGTAAGCTTAATATTACAAAAAAGCCGGAAGACACACCGGCTATGCAGGCCGTTGCCGCTGTGGGTCAATGTGAGCTTATGCATATTTACGATGATATGTTCAGCAAATACAGCGTAACTGTCGCTCAGGTGCTTCTTACAAAATACATCCTGACAAACGGTCTTTCCAATGTTCAGAATACGCTGCAAAAGCTTCTCGAAATGGGAATAGTTCCTATTGTAAATGAAAACGATACGGTTGCCATTGACGAATTGGAACTGAAAATCGGTGAAAACGATTCTTTAGCGGCAATGGTAGCAACAATTGCTGATGCGGATCTGCTTATCATTCTGTCGGATATCGACGGACTGTACCCTGCCGATCCTCATACTAATCCTGATGCGGAAGTCATACCTATAGTTAAAAAAATAGATGAACATATTATGAGAATGGCAGGCGGCGCCGGTTCTTCGCTTGGTACAGGCGGCATGGCTACAAAAATAAATGCCGCAAAAATTGCAACAGAAGCAGGAATTGATATGATTATTATGAACGGAAGAGATCCTGAAAATATCTACGATCTTTTTGATAACAAGGATATAGGAACAGTTTTCCTCGCTGAAAACAAATTAAATTAAGGCAGGTAGTGATATATGAATTACGCTCAATCTCTCGGCGAAAAGGCAAAAGCTTCCGCGCCCGCAATGGCTGCCGCTTCTCCTGAAACAAAAAATTCAGCTCTTAAAGCAATTGCAGAAGCTCTTGCCGAAAAAGCAGATGAAATTATAAATTCTAACGCGCTCGATCTTGACGCTGCAAAGTCAAACGGCATGAGCGAT
>CAZINV010000025.1:0-9104 GCA_964540685.1 uncultured Ruminococcus sp. | reverse complement strand
CTTTGCTCAGAAGCGACGCGGACATTCCAAGATACGCTGCACTGTTGTTTCCATCAAGGCTGAGTGCCTCCATCCACGGCTCCAATGCCTCGTCATAGCGGCCTTCATTATAAAGCTCTGACGCTCTATGAATCACTTCGCCAAAGCTTGTCTCCTCAAAAATAGTTACCGTATTTTTCTGCCCGTCAGTTACAAATATACTGTTTCCTGCGGATTCAACTGCCGTAGGCTGCACAGAAAAGTTTCCGACACAATCGCCTTTGCCTCCCATTATGAAAAGCAGGCTGCCATTTTCATCATACTGCAATACACGCCCTGTTTCCCTGTCAAGGCAGCATATTCTGCCCAGAGCATCTACATCTATATCTGTAAGGCGAGGATTCACAGACTGCAAATCGCCGAAAACCAAATCCAAATCGGCAAACAAATTTACTCCTCCGGCATTTATCTTTTTTACACGTTCGGTATCCGATACAGAAGATTCCGTCACCGTATATACAAAGCCTTCTCTATCAATATCAAAACCTGTTATACCATAAGGAGCATTCCTTGCGGACGACGCCCTCATTTTATCTGTTGCAAAGAGATTTTTTAAATAATTCGCGGCAGCTCCTGCTGACAATTCAACTCTGTTAGCGCCGAAATATCCGCTGAATTCTCCGCTGCTGCTAAAAAAAGCCGCTCCGTTTGTCACATTATTAAGCACACTGTAAACATTGCCGGATTTATCGGCAATTACTTTAAGCGGTTTAAAAGTTTCATTTTCATAAGCAGAAGATTCAGGCTTTGTTATTATCATTCTGATATTGCACTCCATATCGGAAACAATAATACGCGAATTACCCGTATCCGCTATGTACATATATCCATCGTCTGAAACGAATATGCCCTCAGGCTCTGAAAGCGTTGTATAAGCTCCGCTTTTTTCTATAAAAACACTGTATTCCCTGACAGACATTGTAAAATCAGGATCTATTTCAACTATACGGTTATTGCCCGTATCCGCCACGAAAAAATTTCCGCTGTCTTCTGCAAAAATATCAGACGGTCCGCTGAATCCGCCGCAGCCAAGCTCAGTTCCGCTCACCGCCCGTACAGCGGTATATCCTGCCTGCGACTGCACTGCCTCGCCGTAACTGTTGTAGCTGTAGCTTACTTCGGCAAGAGCCGAAAATTTTTCTGTAAAAGCAAGCAGCGAAATACCCATCGCCGCGCATACTGCCGCCTTTTTAACCATAAACATTCATCCTTATTCTTTAATACCTGAATGTGCCATCGTTTCAATCACATGCCGCTGTGCAAGCGTAAATATTACAACAGGAGGTATAAGCATAAATACTGCCGCTGCCATTGCAGCTCCGGCACTCGAAAGCCCTGCCGCTACCACCTGCTGTACTATAGTAGACAGAGTTTTCAGAGATTCATCAAATATAACTGCCCCGCCCTCTATATTCCATGCAGCCTGAAATGAAAATATTATAACAGTCATAAGGGCAGGCTTTTGGTTTGGCATTACAACCTGCCAGCATATGCGGAAAAGTCCCGCTCCGTCTGCCTTCGCCGCCTCTATTATAGAATCAGGCATCTGCCCTACAGACTGACGCATAAGGAAAAGGCACATCGGAGACGCTGCGGCAGGCAGTATCAGAGCCGCCATGCTGTTTATAATATGCAGCTTCGCGAGAACCATATACTGCATTATGTAAATAACGCTGTTTTGATATAGAAGCGATATAACTATCAGGCTGTTTATAACCCTTGCCCCGGGAAACCGAACTTTGGCAAGACAAAATGCAGCCATTGCGGAAAAAACCGTCTGCATTGCCGTAACGGAAACGGTTACAAACACACTGTTAAACAAATATCTTGAAAAAGGAACATAAGCATCGCTGCAAAGTCTGAACATTGTGCGGTAATTTGAAAGAGTAGGCTCGTTTACATATAACTTCGGCGGAAATACAAATATTTCCTCCATTGGTTTTATTGACATTATAATAGTAAGATAAATAGGCAGTATCATAAATAAACTGAGAAGTGCAAGAAAAAGGAATATCATCACTGTTCCGAATGATCGCTTTCTTACCATTTTGTTTGACGCTTTCATTGCCATGATATAAGTTCCCCTCCTCAGTCCGAATATTTTCCCAGCATCACGCCTACAAGTCTGTTTACAAAGTACATTGCAATAAACAGTATCATGCATATTGCAGACGCATATCCCATTTCATATCTTATCCAGCCGTAATCATAAGCATGGTTCATTATAGTGTGAGCTTTATAATCCGTGCTTGGAAGTCCCAGAAGATTCTGTGAAACAGTTCCGGCTGCAAATGCGCTTACTATCTGCATGACAGCCGCAAACATAAGCTGCGGCTTCATAGCCGGAATTGTTATATAAACAAGCTCCTGCCAGCGATTCTTTATTCCTTCTATAGCTCCCGCTTCATACCATGTTTTATCTATATTCTGAAATCCGGCACGCAGAGCAAGAAATCCCGTTCCAAGACTCAGATACATCTGTACCGTTATTGATACAAAAAGCACATATGAACCGTCTGTAAGCCACTGAATAGGAGAAGTAATCGCTCCGATATTCAAAAGAAACGAATTTATATATCCGTGGGAATCGCCGCTGAAAAGAATCTTCCAGACGGTGTATACGCTCGACATTGACGGTATATAAAATACAATCGTAAAAAAAGTTCTGAGTCCGGGCCGCATTTCATTTATAAGCCATGCCAGCAGAAAGCATAGAATATAGCTTACAGGCCCTGTGAATATTGCTGAAACGATGGTTACACGTATGGACTGCAAGAAAATCCTGTCCGAAAGAAAAAGCGCGCTGTAATTTGAAAGCCCTACAAATTTCGGCGTTTCCACCATATTGAAATCTGTAAAGCCAATGGGAAGAGACATTGCTACAGGAATAACTGTAAACAGTGTAAAGAAAAGCATAAAGGGCAGCATCATAAGGTAAGCCATTCTATTTTTTTTTACAGAAGAGATAAATACATTTATTTTATCCTTTGAACCTTTACCCAAATGCCGCACCTCCTTTTTTAAAAATTTTCGTTCTTTCTTGCAATTTCCTCATTTATATCGCTGTTGTAATACATGAGGACTTCCCGCGGATTTTCACTGCTGTTTACGACCTCGCGAAAGGCATTCATTAAGTTCCTTGTAACAGCATAAGATGACGGAATTATAGGTATTTCCTGCACCTCGCTCATTGCCGATTCAATAGCGTCAAGTTCATCGGCAGACCATGAAATATGGCTGAGCACCTCGCCATTTGCAGGAGCGTATCTTCCAAGCCGTCCCATAAGAGCTTCCGTCTGCTTTGCGTACTTTGTCTGCACATCCGCAGAACTGAACCACTTCACAAATTCCCATGAATTTTCTATTACCTCATCATCTTCATTGCTGAATATAACAGCGCCGGAGCTTACAGCGTTCACAGCATGGGAAATACTCCCGTCCGCCTGCTCTGTTCCCGGTACAGCCGTAAAATCCCACAGCCCGTTTATTTCAGGAGCAGCAGTACTAAGCTGATTTGCAAACGTATAGTCAGCGACAACTATAGGATACTCTCCCGTACGAAATCTGCTGAAAGGATCGTACTGCTGCGAAAGGCTGTATTTTGTATAGAAGCTTGTCCACATATCAAAAGCTTCTGCTGCTTCGCTTGTGTCAAAAGTCGTTTTGGTAAATGACGAATTATAGTAATTCATCCCCTGCTGAAGCATCATTAACGCAAATGTATGTCCTGTTTCCGTAGCGGGAGATATCGTCGAAGTCTGCATTCCCGGCAAAACAAGTCCGACAGACATATAATTCCTCTGTAATTCGGGAAGCATATCTATAAGCTCCTCCCATGTTTCAGGAGGGGCGGTAAATCCAAGATCGCTAAGAATATCCTTGCGGTAAAACATCATCGCCCAGCTTCTCGTAAGAGGAACTCCGTATACTCCGCTGTCATATGTATACGGCACAAAAGCATCGTCCGGATACAAAGAGGAGATTCCGTCAAAGCCTTCAAGCTCTGATATATCGGCAAGAAGCCCCCTGCTTCCAAGGTTTACTGGAGTTTCTCCATCTAAAAACAATATAACATCAGGTCCCTCATCCGCTAAAGCGGCTTCGACTATTCCGCCCGATACAAACTTTACGGAAACATCTATGCCATACTCCGGAATAAACTCAGACGCGGTAATTTCCCTGACCGCCTGCACCTGATCGCGCCCCAGGTTTACCCATACCTCTATTTCCCCGCCGCTGCCGCCATTTTCCGAAAGAGAATTGTCCGTTTTTGTAAATGATGAAAGGAACCTCTGAAAGCTATATGATATTTTGCTAAAAAATCCTGAGCTGCAATCGGAAAAGCCGCTGCCCTTTAAAGCAAACTCAATATAATCTATCTCAAGAGGCTGGTCACGATAATCCCGCGTCCATGACGAAAGCGATGATGTACAGTCCTTTATACGAGAAAGATATGACGGTATTTTAAGCGGCGCATCCATGCATTTCTCAAGGGCAACCGCCATATTTTCAAGTGAAGCGGCCTCCGAGCCTTTGGACCCCGACAACGTTTCTATTTCCCCTTGTATTTCACGAAGCTGTTTTGCTATCCTTTCAATATCATCCATAAGTCCCGGTATTTTCTCGTGAACATAATAATCCGTATACTTATCCGGTTCTGTGCCGGTCACCATAGCTATGCTGCGGTAAAGACTCCCAAGTTCAGATACTATATCATCAAGCTCCTGAATATAAGCTCCCATTGCGCCGGGAATGACCTCCATCTCAAGAGTATGCGCTTCTCCTGCCGTAAGATAAACATACAGCTCGCCGTCATCCTTTGTCTTTACCTCTGTAAGCTCAAAATCATTACTGTAATAAAAATGAACTTCCGACATATCCTCGCAAGGCACTTCACCGTCAATATAGAGCCTGCGGTTTGAAAGCAGTCCGCGCATCTCTTCCTGACGCGCCTTTATGCCTATTTTATACCAGCCGTCTGCAGGAACGGATACCTCCCATGTCAGACTCTGACCGGACTTCTTAAAGCTATCCTTGCCGATAGTATTATAAAGAATGTGCCAAGGGTCAGAGGGAGAGACATCGCAGCTTGAATTGTCGTATGTAGGATAAAGTTCAGGGTCAGATTTATACTTCGCGTTCTCGCCTTCAATGCGGACAACCGTTTCGCCGGCTCCATCAGGAATTTCGGCTGCGTCTTTAATATTCATTGAAGAAATATACTCATCATAAGTTCTGTATTCTTCCATACCGTGAAGCTTTACATATACTATATCTAAACCGCCCTTCCGAATATCCATCTGAACAGTATGGCTGCCTCTTTCAAAATAGAAATTCAGCGGATCATTATACAATCCGTCAGGATCTTTTATATCTGTTGTCTGCTGCAGCTTTGTCTGAACCTGGGCAGGTCTTATTTCATTGCCGTTTTTATCCTTGGAAATGTCATTTTCATTTTCATAGACCTTATTAAGTCTCAATCTTTCCGCTCTGTCAAAGGGAATACAGCCATCTATCATGAGCGCAAACTCTATTGAAGAATCATCTGTATCTTCAGCATAATAGCAAATTTCAATGCAGTACATACCCGCCATGGAAATATCGGCGCTGAAGACAATGCTGTTATCATCATGCCCTGTTTCCGTAAGAAAAACAGAACATGAAGGTATATTTTCACTGCCGCAGCTTTTCAGGTAATCCTTGTATGCGTCCTTGCTTTCATAAAGTGAAATTGATGCGGAATCATCCTGCTCTCCATGGATCTCTTCCGCAATTACAGGAAAAGAGACTGTGCATGCCGCAAATCTTATTGCAGTAATCATGCACAACAGCACCTTGCCTTTTTTTCTGCAATGCATATTTTTCACAGCCTTTCCGACAACAATTTTTTATTACAATTATTATATCAAATTATTACAGCTAATGTCAAGACGTGAAAAATAAAAGCGGTACAGCAAACAAAAGCTGCTGTTATTTATCACAGCAGCCTGTTTTTACTCCAGCTCCGACGCATATTCAGATGCTCTCGACATCTCCCTGCGCCAGTGCGCTCCCTCTTCTTTTTTCTTTTCTCTGAGTTCCCTAAAGAATCTCCTCAGAATATCTCTGCATTCGTCTGCCATAAAGCCTTCGTAAATCTCCGGCTTATGATTGTATGCCATATCGAACATCTTCTGCACAGAACACACTGAGCCTGATTTTCTGTCATAAGCGCCGAATATCACCCTGTCAAGCTTAGCGTTTATTACAGCCCCTGCGCACATCGGGCAAGGCTCAAGAGTAACGTACATTTCACTGTCAACTATTCTCCAGCCGCGCAGTTTTCGGCTTGCATTATTTATAGCCATAATCTCCGCATGGGCAAGAGGCGATCTGTCTCCTTCGCGGCTGTTCCAGCCCTCTCCTATTATATTTCCGGTTGGCTTGTGCAATATAACCGCGCCTACAGGCACTTCTCCCAGCGATGCCGCATACTCTGCAAGTTCAAGCGCTCTCTCCATAAAGCGCTTTTCAGGAGCTTCGCTTTTACCTCTGCACGTACTCATACAAATACCTCAATGCATACCAGAATGGCATATAGTATCCATACAGCGACAAGCGGCGTTTCAAATAAACTATATTTGAATTTTTCCCTAAGAGTAAGAAATGTACCGTAATCCTTCATAGTGAGCAGCTTATCTTTGGAAAGCAGCAGCAAAATCCAGCATATAATCCCAATTGCAAATACGCATATGACAAACATCATTTCCGCCGGAATCTTCCCCAGAAAATCAGGCTGATCCTCAAACCAGTACAAAAAGAAATTCAGTCCCCTGCACAGTATGTGTACAGCAATACCTGTAATGACAGAACCGCTCTGCCAACAACCGTAACCCGCAATAATCGATGTCACAAAGACAACTCCAAGCGAAAAGGGGTTATGTCTTATAACTGAATTGATAAGCGCCATCATTATAACGGCAAAAGTAACTCCGAACTGGCGCATCCCCTGAAACAGCGCGCCGTGAAACAGCAGTTCCATAAGAACCGGCACAGCTATCAGCTCAAAGGCAAGAAATAAAAGCATACATCCCGTGTCCATACTTGCCGATATTTTATAGGTTATATCAATGCCGTTGGCAGTTAAAATATTTGACGGCAGACATATTCTTAAAAACATTATTACAGCCATTGCAACAAGAGCAGTGCTGACGGCGGCAAACAATGCCCAGCGATTTTTCACCTTCAAAGGATATTCCACTTTAACAGGAATTTTCAAAAAACGGTTTACAATTATAAGCGGTACAAAGAATTTCATAAGTCCTTCAAATATAAATGTAAAAAGCAGCGCGTACTGGTTTCCATACGCCATGCTTTCATGAAAACTGTAATTTATCTCAATTCCTAATGCTCTTAAAATAAGTATTACAGGCACTACAAAAACATTCTCCGCAAGCGCATATAAAAAAGCTACGCCGGTTATAATACAGCACATGTTCTTCAATGCGGAGCGCTCCTGATTTTCAGCAGTTTCCTCATGAACTCCGATCCCGTCTACATACATATGATAACTGCTTGAACGTTTTCCGGTAAAAGAAAACTTATTTTCATCGCGGCATCGCCATTTCCGATAAATACGGTTATACTCATCGCTCTGCATCAATGAATAAGACGATTCGGCAGCGTCAGTATCCTTTTTTAGCCTTTCATAATTAAACCTTTTCAAAAAATCATCCCTTAAATAAAATAACTATCTGTATTATACCACACAGCGGCATTTCATATAATGCAGATATTACATCCATTTTGTGTTATTTTTTTAACAATTTGTTTTAGACTTCGCCTAAAAACACCTCAAGGCGCTTTTTTTGCCAATTCAAAAAAAAATATACCGCTTTCAAAAAGCTCTTGCAATTCAAAATAAAATCTGATATAATTAAATCAGCGGAAAAATTCTGCATAACAGAAGAGCGGAGGTGAAACACTATGGCATATAAGATTAGTGAATCCTGCATTTCTTGCGGTACATGTGAAGGTGCCTGTCCAATCGGCGCTATCAGCCAGGGAACCGAGACATATACAATAGACGCTGATGCTTGCGTTTCCTGCGGAGCTTGTGCTGAAGCATGTCCTGTTCAGGCAATTGCAGAAGCTGAATAAGCAGCAAAAGCCGCTTCTCCCCTAGAGAGGCGGCTTTTCGTTTGAAGGCATAACCGATTTCAATTGGTTTAATCTGTAAAATATATTTTTTTAAATAAAAAAGGAGCTTTTTATGACTTTTAAAAAAATGCTTTGTCTGCTGTTTGCAGCTTCTGTTATGCTGACTGCGGCATCCTGCAAAAACAATTCAAGTACCGTAAAACCGGCTGATGATTCAGAAAAAGTCAATGCCAAAACAACAACTCAAGTAACACAGCTAGGTGAAATAGGCGAAAAAACCTCCATGGCTGATGTTGAGATACAGATAAATAAAATCTGCAAAAGCGAATACACCGGCTCAAAAAACGATGTGCTCACAAATGTGATTTTCCTTGATGTAACCGTTAAAAACAATACCGATGAAGAGCTTAAGCCTAATATGCTTTCCAGTTTTGATTTTGAAGTAGACGGCGCATCCTATGATTTTGCTACGCTTTTTGCTATTAACAGCGCAAAAAAGCAATTCGGCAGCGATGTGGATCTTTTCAGCAGCGCATTAAGACCAACCGAAGCACGTACAGGCTGCATTCCTGCTGAACTTCCTCAGGAATTTGAAAGCGTTACAGTAAAATTCTATCCTCTGGGCGGAGTGAACAGCAGCGGCAATTCTTCACAGGCTATAATTTATACATTCACTCCGGATGATATGGAAGAGCTTCCGAAAGCGGAAAGCACAGACGCTTCCGAGGAAAACGAGAATTAAGAAAATGTCAAAAAAAGATGCGCATCAAGCCGCAGGCGAGAATCGTGCGGCGCTGCCTCAATCCAAAAGCATAAAAAGACTGCCGCAGCCTTAAAAACTGCGGCAGTTTTTTGTATGACCAGACCTGTAAGCCGGGTTCTGTCGTGTGTGACAATTTATCTGCGCCTTACGTCGCCGCAAGGCT